>CAZCRG010000001.1:0-60397 GCA_964501105.1 Candidatus Hydrothermarchaeota archaeon
AGAGAACGCAAAATAAACTATATAAAAAGTTATACTACCTTATAGGATTGTCTTCTTTTATGATGATAATTGGAATCTGGATAATCACACTACTATAAGAGATCTGGATGCTAATAAAAGGATGAAAAAATGGAATAACTTCCTGAGGTTGCATAGCATGTATCTTAGCTGCTGGAGGTACCTTGGCTGGTGTTTGCTTGCCATGTTGCTGCGAATTAACAGGGGATGAGACATGCTGCAATCCACCATAAATGGCAACCACCATTCTCAAAGAAGGATTGGCAATAAAGGTTTTCTTATAACCTTTGTTGCCTCTTTTATTTTTATTGTATTAGGTGCAAGATATTATATTACCGGGTATTCTAACGGATTAATTACCATGTTTTTTGGCTTAGCTATTCTTTTACGTGCTGCTGATATGTATAGTGGTGAAAAGTTCCCAATACTCTCGGTTTTGGCTGGCATCAATGCCGCTATTGGTCTCTATTTCCAAGATATATACTCGCATAGATTCTTATTTTTTTATAGTTTTGTAATTATTGTACTGATTTTTATGTCGATATGGTATTTTTATTCTAAATACGTCAAGAATATTGGGTGATTTAAATGGCAAATCTCAAAAACAACAAACTCAAAGACAACAAAAAAGATTTTAGATATATTTTACTTAAACGCAGAAAAATAATATTTATAGGGTCGGCTGCTACATTGATATTATCTTTCATATTTTTGACGCAAATTTTTGGGAAAAATTACTTAGAATCTGTAATCTGGGCTCTGCTATATTCAGTCGGTGCCATTGGTGTGTATTACTTTATAATTAACCCTTCAAGAGTATCGAGGATCTGGTTCAAGACAGTTTTTACGATTGCCATGGGGTCAATAGGTTTTATGCTGACCCTACTTATGCTGCCAAGGTCTGGTAATCGGACTCATCATGTCTTGATGCTCATCATAAGCTTTATAATATCCGCATATCTTGGAAATTTAATAATAAGACGGACGCGTATTAGTCTATTGATTGAAAGCTAAAGGTGGAGGCATACTTGGAAGTGTTGGCGCCATGCCTTCGAACGATAAAGCAGCTGCGATAGTAGGAGGACTAATTGGACTTATATTGTTTTATGCTTGGATATTTTTTACTCAGACCATAATGTTTTCATTTTTTGGCCAAAGAGAAATCGTTCGTGGTGTAGAAATTGTAAAAGTTCAAGCTCCAGTCCAAATTTTTAGTTGGTTGATGATAGGTCTTCTTCCTTTTTTCATTACTGGTGGTCATTTTTTAATATGTACTGAGAAAAAAGCAAAGAGTTATGATACCAAAATGATGAAAAGTTCATTTTTAGGTTTTGCTATTTGGTTAATTGTCATTACAGGTGCATATTTCTTTAAAATCGGCATATCTTACCATGAAAATATTGCCGGAGGGTTTATTACTATATTGATTGTTTGGCCTTTAAGTAAATCAAAATTCTAATGGGGTTGAAATATATGATCGATGCACAACGTCGTATATTCAATGAGAAGGATGTTTATTTTTATTTTTCCAAGCTTTATACTCTTTTATGTTTATCTCATATGCTCTTCAAGCTCAATCGACCATTCCACGGCACCTGGTTGACTGTGCCTTCGGTACTTGCTGGTGCTTTACAGGCATCCGAAAGCACGCTCGTGAGATCGATTTCTATTCTTTTATTTACACTTTTTGCATGGCTTGCTACGTGTGTTGGCAATTTTATAAACGACTATTATGATGTGGAGATCGACAGAATTTGCAGACCGAAAGCACCACTTGCAACGGAGACTATTAGCAGGGAAAGAGCATGGAAAATGCTTATGGGCGAATACATTATATCGATTTTCATCCTGCTGGCAGTATCGATAATTGCTCAATCTGCCATTGCTTTAGCTCTCGGCACGATTTCACTGATATGCACTTACATATATTCCGCTCCACCTATCAGAATGAAGAAGAGGGGGATACTGGGACCAATTACCATCTCCATCGCCTATGTAGCAGTGGTACTCGGAGGATGGGCGATTGTTTCCAGGTTATACATAGAAGCTATAAAGTTTGCTGGCTTTTTCGGCTTGCTGATGCTTGGCATAGGATTCTCGAAGGATTTCATGCATTTTGAGGCAGATAAAAGATTCTGCAACACCCCGCCTGTGGCTTATGGAGTTAGAGCTACAGCAGTAATAGCCTCACTTTCTCTTATTTTTCCTATCATGTTCGTCTCATATTTTGTTAAATTGTCCGGTATTGTTCTCTTATTGTTTAAAATTCCGCTGATATTTGCACTTGTCTCAACATTTTTCATGTTTACAAATCCAGAGGCGGAGAATCGCAATATTGTGATGTCAGCGTTTTTGGCTTATATTAATTCAGCATTTATTATAATTTTTAGCAAATTTTTTGATTATAACAAAATCTTTGTACTTCTGGCCATTTTTAATAGTCTTTTCATAATAAAGGCTATAATAGATTATTATACCTCTCAATTTTAAAAGAAATCTCGTTGCTTCATAACTCATCAAGCAGAATAGCGCGGCATGGCTACATTTATTAAATACTTTTTGCAATCTCAATAAACTTCTTCAGCTTCTCTGGATCCTTTTTTCCTGGCTTTGACTCTACTCCGGAGGAAACATCCACTGCAAAGGGCTTTACCACTTCTATAGCTTCTTTTACATTCTCTGGAGTTAAGCCACCTGCAAGAATTACAGGCTTATCCAGAACCTCAACTATCTCTCTAGCCAGCTCCCAGTCATGGGTTTTTCCAGAGCCGCCTCCAGCCTTGGAAGGAGTGTCGAGGAGTATAGCATCTGCCCAGCGCTGGTGCCTCTTAGCCTCCTTAATACTGCTCTCATCCTCAACATGGATAGTTTTAATAACATTGCAGGGCACACTGGTTTTGAGCTGGTGGATGAACTTTGGCTCAACATTGTTGTGAATCTGGAGAAACTCGGGGCGAAGGGCAACATAAAGGTCTATGGCTTCTTTAAGGCTCTCTGGCATTATAACTGCCACACCACCCACCTTGAAGGGAAGCTCGTCGAAGATTTCAGCAGCCTTCTCAGAGCTCAACTTTCTCGGGGTTTCTACTGGCACCTCTACAATAACTCCAACATAGTCAGCACCAAGTTCTGAAGCCAGCTCTATGTCCTCAATATTTGTGTTTCCACATATCTTAACTCTGACCATGAATAAGCCTCTCTCAAGGCTGAGAAGTTAGCATAGTAAAAGGGGTTGTAATTTTTCCCATCATCTCCTTTATTAGCCTCCTCACCTCTTCAGCCTTTCTGCTTCTCCTGAGCTTCATTATCTCCAGAAGTCCTTCTGCCTTTCTTACAATAGTATCAAGATAGTTGAATATATCTCCCGAGAAGGTTTCCATATAGTAGGCTGAGAGGCTTCTTGATAACTCTTTTATACTCTTTCCCTGCCTTCTTAGCTGAATTATCTTTCGCGAGAGCTCCTCCTGGGCATGCTGACAGTAGGGAAATTCTTCACAGGAGCACCTCAGAAACTCTTCCCTTACCAGTTCAACAATATCCATAAACTCTTCCCTGGGCTCCTGAAAGATTATGCCCAGGCCGTCGAAGTAGCGCAGGGGCACAGCTACTTTATAGCTTCTCTGAATTTTTGAAGCCAGGCTCCTTGAGAGGTAGGCGTTGGTGAAGGGAAACAATTTAGAGAGAATTCTCTCCGGGCTTTCGCTGCTTGAGTACATGACTTTAGCCTCGTAGGGCTTCAGAAAGTGTCTTGAGGCTATCCTCCCGAGCTGGGTTATTTTCTCTCCTCTAATCATACCCTGTTCTTCAAGCTTTTTCAGAGCTTTCTCTATGTTCACAGGGAAGAGCATATCCCTGGCAACTCTAACTCCTTCCCTAATGCTTCCAGCACTGACTATGCAGGCTAAAAGCTGCTCTTCCTCTTCGTCCTCCTCTCCAGGAATATCAATATCCTCAGGCTTACCTGAAAGAAGCTTCACAGCAATCTCGTCCTCACTCTCTTTTGAGGAGAAGGAAGTTTTAGCTCCAGGTGTAGCCAGAATTACCACCTTACCCCTATCGTGATAACTTGGCCTTCCAGCCCTGCCCTGCATCTGAAGAAAATCTCTCACCCCAAGCTCCTTATTTCCCATGGTGAGACTCTCAAAGATCACCTGGGAGGCTGGAAAGTCTATCCCTGCCCCCAAAGCTGAGGTGGTAACCACACAGTTCAGCTTCTGCTCAATAAAATTATTCTCTATCCTTTTTCTCCTGGAATAACTCAGACCGGCGTGGTATTCACTTGCTTTAACTCCTCTGCTGGATAGAAATCTTGCTATTGAAGAAGCCTTTCTTCTTGAGTTGGTAAATACAAGGCTCTGGCCATAGAAGCCCTTACTGGATTTTATGGCAGCTTCTCTCTTCACAAGCTTTAAAATTGCAGAAAGCTTCTCTTCTTCACTTTTTGTGAAAACAAGGTGTCTTTCCAGAGGAATGGGTCTTGAATCACTCTTCACAAGCCTGAGGGAGTAATGCTCAGCAATCTCCTCTGGATTTCCAACTGTTGCAGTTAAAGCAATTATTCTCGCCTTTGGGAAGGCATGCCTCAATCTTGAAAGAAAGCCATCCAGCTCAATTCCCCTTTCCTCCTGGCTCAGAGTGTGAACCTCATCCACTGCCACAACCCCAATCTTTCCAAGGCTTTCTTTCTTCCCTGACCTTAGAAGGTGGTCTATTCCCTCGTAGGTTCCCACTATTATATCAGAGCCTTCAAGCTTTGAGTCCTCCATCAGAGGCTCATCCTCGTCAACTATCCTGCTCCTTCCCACCCTTATTGCCACTCTTAGCCCCAGGCTTGAATAAACCTTAAATTCTTCATACTTCTGGTTTGCAAGAGCAACAAGAGGCACAAGAAAGAGAAATTTCTCCCCCCTTAGGGCAGCTTCAATACCTGCAAGCTCAGCAATTAGAGTTTTCCCTGATGCAGTGGAACTTGCCACAAGAAGAGAGCTTCCTTCAAGCAGTCCTGCACCTAAAGCCAGCTTTTGAATTGATGTGAGCTCTTCTATATTCCTTTCCTTCAAGATTTCCCTGAATTCTCTATTTATTGGCAGTTCCTCTAGCTTTATTCCTTTCTCCACCTCTGCCTTAACTTTATCAAAAAGGGTGTGACTTTCCTCAAGACTCTGACTTTGAAGGAGCTTTGAAACTCTATCGAAATCTCTGAATCTCTCCAGGAGCTTTGAGAAGTGCTCAAAGCTTGCAGTGGAAAAACCTCTAAATTTAAGCTCTCTCTTCAGTTCTTCCTCAGCACAGCTTCTGCACACCTTTCTGCCATAGAGAAGATAGAAATTTTTCTTAACAGGTTTTACTCTACCTTTATTTAAGCAGGGTGTGCATAGTTCAACACTCTGATAGCTCAGCTTCTCCTTTCTCATTAGAGGCTCCAGAACATGGCTATGCTCCCTGGAAAAAAGAATTTTCTGCTCTTTTAAAAGTTTCAGAAGTTCTTTTCTGGCCACAGGGGCAGAGAACCTTTTAGAATTGAGACTCCAGAGTTTCCCATCCCTTATACTCACTGTGCCTTCCAGATGAAGCTTCTCAAAATTAAGACTGTAGAGCTTCAAAGTTAGAGTTCTTCTACCTCTTGGTATAAAAAGGGCATATCCCATCCTATCTCAGTTCTTTAATGGTTGCGCTCTTTTCGTCTATAACCTCAAAGTTGAAAAGGGGTTCCTTAGCCCTGCAGGAGGCGGAGATTTTAGCATTATCAGGTAGAAATGAGAATTTTTTGCCGCTCCTTTCGAGGATCTCCCTAACCACATCTCTTGCACTCTTTGGTGCTTCACAGGCTTTATAGAGAACTTCAGCCTCCTCCTCTTCTGTAAGATAGCTGTAGGTTTTTGCACTCAGAGAAGATTCAAGAATATCAAGGATATCCTCAATTTTTACCTCCTCTTCTCCAGGGGTTTCTACAGTGAGCCTTGCCTTTGCTCTCTGGGTGCACACACTCTTATCTGCTGCATAATGGAGAATTATACCCTCAATTTCTGCACCCACTTCTTTCAGCACTTTAATCTCTTCTTCTCTGAAAGCTCTTGCTCTGGCAAAAAGTGTAACAAAGTTCTGCTGGGGATTGTTTTTTGGACTTTTGGAATGGACCATGAGTCTGCTTTCCATACTCACCTCGCTGTAGCTGGCATAGTCGTGGCGCTTTAGCACCTCCACCACAATATCCCTGCACAGATCCTCAATTCTGTAGACTGCAATACCTGAGATGTCATCTATTATCTCATTTATTGCCTCTATATTTCTTGACATATGGGTGCCCTTCTGGAAGGCAGGTAAGTCAACATAACATTCAAAGTTTGCCAGAAGTACAATATCTCTCTTGCCACCCTCTCTCTTCACTCTCACCATTTTCCTTACATTATTTACCCCCACTCTCGTAAGAGGTATTTTAATTTCAGGTTCTCTCTGCTGTACATCTGGGAGTATTGGGAGCATTTTTACACCTTAAATATTTTATATCAGTAAGTAGAATTTTCCCTAGGAATAAAAGCTTAACGTAAGCAAGGTAGATTCTATGAGAGTTCAGGAAGTGAGGAAACTATTTTTGAGTTTCACTCTTGTTGCCTCAGTAATGTATATTACAGATGGCTTTTCCATTATGGGCATTTACTTTAGCGATATTTTTAGAGTTGAGGGTTCTTTTCTCAGAGAGTACTCTGGGAAGCTCTATCTTCTCTTCCTCTTCTCTCTATTTCTTGGCATGTCTTTTGGTAGAATATTCTGCGGCTGGATATGTCCTATAACTGCAATAATGAATATAACAACAGTCTTTGCCAGAGAAAAACCTAAAATCAGTCTGAAAACAAAGTATGTTTTTCTTGTTTTGACAGCAGTAGCTCTCTACCTTGACTATAGTGGCTGGCTGTCTTTCTCAAAGGAAGTCCTGAAGGTGGGCTTCGTAGTACTTATTGTAGCTATTGTTGCTTTCTCCTTCCTTTATTCTCGAGTTTTCTGCACTCACATCTGTCCTGTGGGTGCCTTTTTCAGTCTCCTTGGGCATCTGAGCATTTTCAGGCTTAGAGTTGGAGAGGACTGCAGGAGATGTGAGAAGTGCAACTCAGTCTGTGAGATGAGTATAGATGTTATGAATTCAAAGCCCATGAATGAATGCTCTCTCTGCTGGAACTGCGTGGAGGAGTGCCCCTACAAGTCAATTAAGCTCAAGTTTGTTCTTTCCTGAATTCCTTCAGGTATATAACAAGTCCCAGGGCTGTAGCGAGGGCTGCGAAGTACATTGTTGCCTTGAAATTGTAGGCCTGAGATATTGTTCCTCCAATCAGGGGGCCAAAGGCTATAGCAAGGCTTGTGAAGGAGTTTAATATTCCCACACTTGTTGCCTTCTCTCTATTGTTTTCAGCCAGATAGCGCAGTGAACCAACGTAGATTAAAGAGTAGGAAGCTGCGAGGGCAATCTGCACGGGGAGGAGTAACAGGAAATTGGAGACCAGTGTATAGGTTAGGAATACAAGGATACTCAGAGTTAGCCCAGAGGTTACAAGCTTCTCAGCCCTGCCAGAATCCAGCTTATTCATTATTAAAAACTGGGAACCTGCATTCATAAGGTATATAACTCCAATCCAACCAGGATTTGCTCCAAGGGTTACAAGGTAAAGGGGGAAGATTATCCATATGGCGTTGGCTCCCAAATGGCGGAGGAAGTTGGCTATATAGAGGTGAAAGTTTTTTCTCACCACATCTCTCGGGAAAAGAGGTACTTTTACTGCTTTGAATTTAATATCTGGAAGATTAAGAGAAATAAAAAAGGCTATAAAAAAGAGCAGAGAGCTGGTGATAAAGACAAGCTTGTAGGCTATTTCTTCATGGAAATAACTCTTTCCCAGCTGGGCAACTGTGCCAGAGATTAAGCTCCCGAAAGCCCAGCCTAAGGAGCCGTAGGAAGAGAAGTTGCCCAGTTTTCCCCCTGAGTCGTAGGTATAGGCGATGAGTGCTGGAAGGAAAGTTCCCATGGCAAATCCTGCCAGAAAGCGGACTGCAAAGAGGCTTAGGGCAGAGTGAGCAAAAATCTGGAGAAGGTAAAAGAGAGTTGCCAGGGCTAAGCCCAGCGACACTACTCTTTTTCTGCTGCTGTAGTCTGAGACTCTGCCGAAGTGATAGGAGGAGAGGAAAATTGCTATGCCGTAGACGAAGCCTATTGTGCCTATGCCCAGGTTGCTTATATTCATTAGCTGAGAATAATTGGGCATAAATATGGCTGAGGCCATAGCTCCAGAAAAGGCAAGGAATATTATTATGCTCGTTCTTTTAGGCATTAATCAGGCGTAAGAAAAGTTAACCTTGAGAAACTCTACAGCCTTTGGTTAAAAACAGCAGGCTTTTACTATAGGGTGGCGATACTAAAATATAAAGAGTGGGCGGGAGATTCCCATTAAAGCTTCTCTCTCAGCTCCACAGCTTCCCTGAAGGCTTCAAGAACTTTATCAATCTCCTCCTGGCTTAAGCCATAGACACTTAGCTTGATGTGCTTGCTCAGCCCTTTGTGAAGGCCAACAATATTGCGCTTAATCATGTGCTCAGCCAGGAAGAAGCCCCTGCGCTTGTGCTTCTTGGAAATTTCCCAGAAAACAGGAGTCTCAAAGTGCAGCAGGTGATGCTTCTTGGGGCGCTCGCCGAGAAGCATTATGTCGCCTTCGCCAATCTCTTCCAGCCTATCCACAAAGTCGTTAATCTTCTTCAGCTCTTCATCCCAGCGCTTCACCCTCTCCTTAACATAATCAAAGGTTAGCATTGAGCTTATCACCGGGATGCCACCAATACTACAACCGAAGAGGTTGGGAAGCTTCTTTCCAAAGACTCTGCCTGTCCACTCTGCCTTGGACTTTGAGGTGGCAAAGATCTTCTTGCTCCACTCGTAGGTTGTAACAACATAGCCCAGAGGTCCCAGGGAGGCCATGGACTTGTGAGCACTGACAGTAAGAAACTGGGCCCTCATCTTTTTAAGATTCACTGGTGCCACACCAGCAGTGTAAGCAGCATTAACCATGTAAGGTATATCCTTCTCCTCACAGAGCTTTCCTATCTCTTCCACAGGGGCCAAATTGCCGAAGTAAGGGTCTGCATGGGTAACCACCACAAGGGCAGGCCTACCAACCTCTTCAATTTTCTCCTCAAAGGCTTCAACAGTAACCCTGTACTCCGGGTAGCCTGTGTGGGGTGGCTCAACAACCTTCAAGCCTGCCATCTCAGCAGCTATATTTGTGGAGTAGTGAGAATTGGGATCAACAACAATAACAGGCTCGATACCTTCTTCCTTGCAGTAGTCAGCAATTGTCTTCATCACTGCAAACTGGGCACCTCTGCAGCCGAAGGTGTGCTCTGCCTCATCTCCACCAAAGAATTCAGCCACCTGACCTAAGAAACTTGTAACTGGGGGCTTGGAAACAAGACTGCTCCTGCCCTGAAGGCAGTCGTGGCATAGAGAATAGCCTACCTCAAGCCAGCCCTCTTCACATAACTTTGCCTGAACCTCCTCAGGCACAATTCCTCCCCTCATGAGAGGGTTAATAATTATGTGGTCCTTATATCTGTTAACAAACTTCACACTTTCACCTTCGCCACAAGGTCTTCAATTATTTCCCTGATACCCTTTCCAGTATTTAAATCTATACCTTCACCGTCCCTCAGGGTGGCAAAGACATCGCTCCAGGGACCTCGTGTTTTTACTTCCAGGGGCTTCTCCACCTTAACTTCACCCCTTATGGGCAGGTGAATTGTAATATAGCTCACCCTTCCGGTGTTGTCTTTATTGAGATAAATCCTCACACTTCTGCCATTAATTCTACCAAAGAAGTAGTCTATTCCCTTTTCAAAGCCCAGACTCTCAAGGGCATTCACTATTCTTGGAGGTAGGTCACTGGTTCTGCAGCCGCAGAGAGCACCGCAGCTCTTCTGCATGGCTTTAACCTTAACCTCCAGCTCCTTAAAGAACTCTGGAGGCGCTCCCAGAATTACCTCGCCATCCTTGTAATCTGCAAACATCCTTGCGCCACCGCAGAGAAAGCTGAGATTTGCCCTTCCTTCCTTTATAGGTAAGGCAGTTACCTCACCACAAACTGCTATTCCGCCCTTAAAATGGGCCTCAAGGCCATCAACCAGGGCTGCTATCTCCATAGCCTGCCTGGGATTGAGAATCATTAACACCACATCAGGGTTGGGGAGCTTCTCCAGAGGGGCAATGAGAACTGCCTTTGTTTTTGCAGGCTGAAGTCTGGGCTGGAGGTCAATAAAGCTAGGCTCCTGAAAGCCCAGGGCTATAAGCGATTCTGGGCATTCCTCATCATCCTCCAGCATCAGCAAGGTCTCTCCAAGAGCAGCCCTCTTTACAAACTCGCAGTACCTGCCTGGCCTCTCAGGCCGTGGGTAACCCTGGGGCAACTGCTCAAAAATCTTAATTCCAACAAGACTGTACCTACTTCCAAAGTATTCTCTTATTGCCTTCATAAAATTCTTACTCCAGAGCCGGGATTTCTATATAAATCTCGTAGGTCATATCTCCAACTTTTTTAACCTCTGTTACCTTGTAACCCTTGTTCTCCTGCTGAAGGCTTCTCGGTATACTTTCCACTGCTGGTGGGTAGTCCACTATAACCTTGAGCTTTCCTCCACCTGAGTAGCCTATCTCCTCGGCCTTGATCTTTGTGTAAACAAAGGTGTCGGGGCAGCGCTCTCCCCTTAAATCAAGAGTCTCATAGTCGCTCATTCACCCACCTCACACACATCTTCAACTGGCTTAGGTATGAACTCAGCGCCACAGGCAGAACAGTTGTCTCTCCTCCTTATATTCACCACATCGAAGCTCATAATGTCGGCATTTATAATCAGAAGCTTATTTTTCAGCCCTATCTCTAAACCTGCAAGGTAGCGGATTGCCTCTGTTGCCTGAATGGCTCCAACTATTCCAGTAACACTTCCAAGGATTCCTGCCTCCCTGCAGGTGGGTATAGTACCCTGAGGTGGTGCCTCAGGAAAGACACACCTGAAGCAGGCTGTCTCCTTAGGAATAATACTCATAACCCTGCCTTCATACATCAGAGCAGCGCCGTGAAAGAGGGGAATGTTATTAACTACAGCAGCATCGTTGACAGCATAGCGCACAGCAAAGTTGTCTGTGCCGTCGACTATTGCATCGTAGCCCTTCAGAAGATCAAAGGCATTGTCGTAGGTTATCTTCTCAGTTATCCCCTCAACTTTAATCTCAGGGTTGACCTCCTGAAGTCTCCTTGCTGCAAGCTTTGCCTTGGGCTTACCTACATCTTCAGGTGTGTAGAGAAACTGGCGATTTAAATTGCTCAGCTCCACATTGTCCATGTCAAAGATGTGGATTTCTCCCACACCTGCAAGAGTTAAGTAAGTGGAAACTGGCGAGCCCAGGCCGCCTGCACCAGTAACTGCCACCTTTGCTGCTTTGAGTTTTGCCTGCTCCTTTGTTCCAAAATCCTGAAGAATCAACTGCCTTGAGTAGCGTTTAATCTCATTTAAATTCACTTTTTCTCCTCCCTGATATACTCCTCAATCTCTCTTACGAATTTGTTGCCAAGGGCTTCAATTCTTAGCTCAAAGTCCTCATCAACATCTTCTCCAATGCCTATGCCGGGGCATTCCTCGGCTGCCCCCACCTTGAGAACAATCTCATCAGAGTAGATAACTCCATCGAAGAGGAAGGGATACATCTGGCAGGAGAGAGGTTTGGCATCAAGGTTGTGAAGAGAGCAGGAAAAGTCATCTTTGAGAAATATGCATCTGTCCTGCTTTCCCTTAAGTCTGAAGAGTCCCTTTCCTGCCTCGCTCTCAATGAACTCCTCTGGCTTAAGTCCTGTTACTTCTGAGATTCTCTCCTTTCCTCTGGAGGTTATAACTCTCCCGGGAGTGCAGCACTTTGCTCTGCATTCCTTGTAAAGACAGGTGAAGCGCTCAATTCTGTAGGGTGTATATACAATCAAAAAACTCAACCTCCAGAAACTGCTGGAAGAATTGAGAGCACATCATCAGGGTTAAGCTCAGTATCTAAACCCTTTTTGAACCTTACATCCTCATTGTTGTGGAAAATATTTATAAACTGCTTTATATCGCCGCCATCAAGGATTTTCTCTGCAAAGCCAGGGCTCTTTGCTTCTATCTTTTCAATTACCTCTCTGACAGTACTTCCTTCCACTTCAATCTCTGGTTTTCCTCCTGAAAACTTCCTGAGTGGTGTAGCAAGCCTTACAACTACCATATCACAGCCTCCTTTTTGAGAAGTTTATTAAATTCATCCAGATCAGGTGAAATTTGCTGGGGCTCTTTAAGTCTGTTAATAAGAACATCTTGAGTTTTAAGTCCATTTCCTGTGATATAGGCCACAACTTTCTCATCTTTATCAATTTCTCCAGCTTCCACCAGATTTTTAAGAGTTCCTATAACAACGCCGCCTGCTGTCTCTGTGAAGATCCCTTCAGTTCTGGCGAGAAGCTTTATCCCCTCTATTATCTCATCATCATTAGCTGCACCTGCTGTACCTCCTGTTTCTTTGATAAGCTTCACAGCATAGAAGCCGTCGGCAGGGTTGCCAATGGCGAGGCTCTGCTCTATTGTATTGGGCTTCACTGGCCTTATGGGTTCCCCAGTCCTGAAGGCAGTTGTTACAGGAGAGCATCCAGAGCTCTGGGCAGCAGTCACTTTTGTGTTAACCTCATCTATCAATCCAGTTACTTCAAGCTCCTTCAGCCCCTTGTGGATTTTTGTCAGCAGAGAGCCTGAACCCACAGGCGCTATATAGCGCTCTGGAGCCTCCCAGCCCAGCTGCTCTGCAACCTCAAAACCGAGAGTTTTTGAACCCTCGCTGTAGTAGGGCCTTATATTTATATTCACAAAGGCCCACTCATAGTAGCTGGCTATCTCTGTGCACAGCCTGTTGACATCATCATAGTTCCCATCAACAGCCACAAGGTTGGGGTCATAGGCTAAAGTGGGTATAATCTTTCCCAGGCTGAGATTTTTTGGTATGAAGATGTAGCAGTTGAGCTTTGCCTTGGCTGCATGGGCAGCAACACTGTTGGCAAGATTTCCTGTTGAAGCACAGGCTACTGTGTCAAAGCCGAACTCTATAGCCTTGCTAACTGCTACTGAAACCACTCTATCCTTGAAGGAGAAGGTCGGGTTGACACTGTCATTTTTGATGTACAATTCCCTGAGGCCAAGAGCTTCAGCAAGGTTGTCAGCCTTATGAAGAGGTGTGAAGCCTGCCCTCAAATCCACAACTTTTTTTCTGTCCTCAACAGGGAGAAAGTCTATATAGCGCCACAGTGTTGGCTCACCCTTCTCTATTTTCTCTCTGGATACCCTTTCTTTAATCACTTCATAATCATACTCAACTTCAAGAGGTCCAAAGCATTCTTCACAGATATTTACAGGTTGAACCTCATATTCTGCTCCGCAGTTTCTGCATTTTAATCCAATTACCTTCATGGCATCACCTAAGATAGTAGATATTATTACTACTATATATATTTTTTGGTGATATAATTACTATTAGTAATTATTGTGCTAAGCCTTAAATATTATCAGATTTTAAGATATACCTATGGAGATTCTGAGAGATGCAATTCAGAGCATTACAGAGCATGTCAATAATGTTGCTAAAGAACTAAATGAAGAAGAGGTGGAGAGTCTAATTCAGGCTATTATCAACTCAAGGAAAATCTTTGTTTATGGTGCCGGGAGAAGTGGCCTGGTAGCTAAAGCCTTTGCCATGCGTCTCATGCACCTCGGCATAAATGTCTATGTGGTGGGAGAGATTGTTACTCCATCCATAGAGAAGGAAGACCTTCTTATTACCATCTCAGGCTCAGGAGAGACCACCAGCATAGTCACAGCAGGCAAGATAGCCAAGAGTTCAGGAGCAAAGCTTGCAGTTATAACCACTTATCCTGCTTCATCTCTCGGAAAGATGGCAGATATTATTGTTGCCATTAAAGGTAGAACAAAGCTGGAAGGGGAGAAGGACTTCTTTGTGCGCCAGATTAAGGGAGAGCACTATCCCCTTGCCCCACTGGGCACCCTCTTTGAGATTGCAGTCTTGATCTTCCTTGACGCTCTTATAGTAGAACTTATGGTGAGACTGGGCAAGAGCGAGGAAGAGATGAGGCACAGACATACCCAGCTGGAGTAGTATCTGAGTATAAGAGGGAGATTTCAAATTGACAGAGGTCTAAGTTTGTAAGAGCAGTGATTGAAGATGTGGTGAAGTATTTATTCCCTTTGACTTAAAAAAAGACTGCAATTGTCCCTCTTATATGGATTCTGAGAGCAACATTATAGAAGCTATTTCGCCTGCCTCAGTGATACTCTTTAAGCATTTTCTCTTAGCCTTTTTATTTCATCATCTACTCCAGGCGAAAGCTTTATATGCTATTGCAAAGTACTTTATAATATAAAGTACATGGTAAAAGTATGGATGAACTTGAGGAACTCCGGGAGATGATTGAGAGGAGTATGAGGGAGCACGACATACCCTACCAAAGAAGGCAGGCTCTGATCTGGGGCACTGCAACTGCTGCTGGCTTTCTGGTAACCCAATGGCTTTATAACCTTGCTATGGCAGGCAGAATTACAGGCTATGAGATACTGGTCTTCTGGCTTTTTCTTGTAACCGCAACCCACCTTATCTCCAGGAGACTCCTTGGCTTACCCGAGATGGAATCCTACTTTTCCAGACTTTACAACCAGTTCTGGAAGTTAGCCTTCTACACCATAATTGTGGCTATAGCAGTGGGAATGCTAACACAGCCGAGATATACTGGAGCCATAATAGCCCTCATAGTCGGGCTGATGATTGCCATCGCCGGATCTATGTTCAGGAGCAGATATACACTATTGGCAGGTCTGTTCTACTCCAGTGCAAGTATTGCCATGGTATTCCTCTGGCAGTATCAGTTTGTACTTTTTGCACTGCTTCAGTTTGCAACTCTTATAATACCCAATATAAAGCGAGAGTGAAAAATGGGAGTTCTTGACTCAAGAATAAGAGTTTTTGCCCTAGCAATCCTCTCAGGAGTAGAGAAGGCAAGCTTTAGTTATCTTAAGGACAGGCTAAAGACCACCGACGGAAATCTGAGTGTACATATGCAAAAATTAAGCGATGCTGGCTATGTGGTGATGGAGAAGGTTTTTGAAGGTAAGAAACCAAGAACTTACTATTCAATAACATATAAGGGCAGAAAAGCATTGATGGAATATGTTGAAGAGCTTCACAAAAGTATGGAGGTATAGGCTATAATTGTAGCTTCCAATATAAACGGCTGGAACGGCTGGAGTAGAAACCTTTATATCATTTAAGTTAGCAATAAAAATATGGGGAATAGGCTTCAGAGGTTGCTGGTTTTGTTTATTTTGCCTTCAAGTCTTGTTCTCTGCTATTTTATAATTTCCCAGGGGCTTGAGACAGGCGAGGTAGGCATGAAGGCTGTAGAAGACTACTTCTCCTTTTATACTGAACCCTACTACAATATGAGATTTATGGCAGCTCTTTCTGTTGCTTCCACCAGAGGTAATGCAGCAGTGGAGGAGCTCAACTCCGCCATGGAGAATTTCAATAGTGGCAATATTGCCATGGCTTCTAAGAATATTGAGAATGCCCAGTTCTATATCTCAGAATTTGAGAAGGCCCTACCGAAAGTTGAAGAAGAGGTCTACAACAAAGAAAGCAGGCTGGCATACAACTCCCTTAAAGGAATGCTCGAAGCTCAAAAAGACATGCTATTTTATCTCAAGGAGGGATTGGACAAAGCTGCCCTTGGTGAAGATTACAATGAAGAGATGAATATGTACAACAGGGCAGCCATGCGCTACGATGCTCATGCAAGAGCTCTATTTGAATTTCAGAAGAAGACCACTGGTGTAGTTGCTGCCGGGTAGTATAGGTAGTATTTATTTATAATGGGAAAGCGCCACTATAAAATATGGCCTTAGACAAGCTGGGAGAGAGTTTAAGCGGTGTTCTCAGAAAGATTTCGAGAGCTGGAATAGTTGATGAAAGACTTGTTAAGGAGATAGTCAAGGATATCCAGAGAGCCCTCCTCAGCGCTGACGTAAATGTCAAGCTGGTAATGCAGATTTCAAAAAGAATACAGGAGAGGGCACTTAAAGAGAAGCCCAAGCCGGGGCTCGGGAGGAAGGAACATGTAATAACCATTCTTTATGAAGAGCTTTCAAATCTTCTTGGGCCAAGTGGAAGATACTCCCTGCCCAATAAAGCGAGAATACTCATGGTAGGTCTTCAGGGTTCAGGTAAGACCACAACAACTGTAAAACTTGCCAGGTATTTTTCAAAGCGAGGATTAAGCACCTCCATAATAGCTGCCGATACTTACAGGCCAGCGGCCTATGAGCAGCTTGTTCAGCTGGCAGAGCCCTTTAAAATAAAGGTTTATGGAGAGCCTGAAAATAAGAATGCTCTCGAAATTGTGAAGCACGGCCTTGAAGAGCTCAAGACAAGTATTGTTATCCTGGACACTGCAGGAAGGCACAGAAGCGAGGAGGAGCTCTTTGAGGAAATGAGGGCCATCAATGAGATCTTTAAACCCGACGAGAAGTTTCTTGTTATAGACTCCAATATAGGACAGCAGGCAGGTGCCCAGGCTAAAGCCTTTCATGAAGCTATAGGCATAACTGGTGTTATTCTTACAAAACTTGACGGTTCAGCAAAAGGTGGAGGAGCACTGAGTGCTGTGGCAGAGACTGGAGCACCTGTGCGCTTCATAGGCGTCGGGGAGAGAGTTGACGACCTGGAAGAGTTCAATCCAGAGCGCTTTATTTCAAGGCTTCTGGGCATGGGAGACCTTCAGACTCTGCTGGAGAGAGCAAAGGAAGCCATGGACGAGAAGAAAGCCAGAGATATCCTCAAGGGAGATTTTACTCTTGACGACCTCTACGACCAGCTTCTCAGTATAAGGAAGATGGGGCCTTTAAGCTCTGTGCTCAGCATGATCCCGGGCCTGGGAATGTCTCTGCCCAAGGAAACCTCAAGTATGACAGAGGAGAAGTTCAAGAGGTTCTTAATTATTATGGACTCCATGACAAAACAGGAGAGGCTCCAGCCAAAGATTATCAACGCCTCAAGAATGAAGAGAATTGCTCGAGGCTCTGGCTCAAGGCTTGAGGATGTGAAGGAACTCATGAACTACTACAACCTGATGCAGAAAGCCTTCAAGGGCTTCAAAAAGGGAAGGCTGAAGAGGGGCTTCTCTCCAGGAGCTCTTGCTAAGATGATGAGAGGTATGAAGTTCTGAGGGATATAATTTTACTCTATGGAGTTATAAAATGCGCCACTATAGAAAAGGTTTCTGGATGCAACCCGGAAAGGACTACCAGTGTGCCTTCTGCGGTGTCAAGTTTGGAACAAGTTATGTTAAATTTATAAGAAGCTGCCCCTCCTGCCATAAGGAATTTTTTTCATTTATTGAATTGGATAAGGAGATTGCCTGCTTCCACAGGAATGAAATGGTTAATGAGGAGCTCTGCCACTTCTGCAAACTTCGCTTAGAAGGACTCTGCGAAGAGTAAGTTTTCTTTAGTTAGGTAAAGTTTTATTTAGTGCTATGAAACCTGCTGGTACCAAATTCAGAGTACTTGCTGAGATTGCACTAAGGCAGCCCAAGGTTAAGCAGGCAGAGGTTGCTGAAGCTCTGAGCATAACTCCCCAGGCGGCCTCAGATTTCTTCAGAAAACTCTCTGAAGAAGGATTAATAAAAGGCTCTCAGGGCAGCTACAGTGTGACAGAGGAGGGTCTTGAGCTCCTTATTTCTGGTGCCAGAGAGCTTCTTGCCCTTTCAAGAGAACTTCTTGAGGAGGTCGAGAGTAGAGTCAAAGTAATTACAGCCATAGCAGAGGAAAGAGTTGAAAAAGGACAGAGAGTAGCTATTGAGATGAGAAAGGGACTCCTTTATGCCAGAAGAGAAGATGGGGCTTCTGGAATTGCAGTTATAAATGCAGAGAAAGGAGAAGACCTGGGAGTAAAGCTCCTGGAGGGTAAGCTCTCCCCCGGCAGAGGGAAGATAAGGATAGTGAGAGTTCCCCCCATAGAAAGGGGTGGGAGCAGAAAAGCAGATCTTGAGCTGTTAAAGCAGCTCGCCAAAAAAAGTGATTTTGTTGCTGCTCTTGGCATAGAAGCTCTTGTCGCTCTGAAAAAAGCGGAAATTAAAGCAGAAGCTTTCTTTGGCTCCGCCTGCGCAGCCCTTGAAGCTGCTCAGCATGGATGCAGTGTGCTCATTGCTGCTGTTGAGGATGAGCTTTTTCTCCTTATGGAAAAAGTTGAGAGGAGTAATGTAGAGTACAGGATTTACTGATTTGGATAATCGATATTAAAGCCCCAGAACATCAAAGGTGGAGTAAATCCTGCCCTTCTCTGCCTTCACCACAAAAAGAGCAGCCTTGAGAGCACCATTCACAAAAGCCTGCCTGGAATGGGCACGGTGAACAAGCTCAATCCTCTCACCATCGCCAGCAAAAATTACAATATGGTCGCCAACCACATCTCCAGCTCTCACAGCATGAAAACCTATCTCCTCTCTGCTTCTCTCCCCTGGCCTTCCCTGTCTTCCAAAGATGCTAACTTCATTTAAATCCCTGCCCAGAGCTTTTGCTATTAGCTCTCCAGCTTTAAGTGCAGTACCGGATGGCGCATCCTTCTTGTGCCTGTGGTGAATCTCAATAATCTCGACATCATAGCTCTCGCCAAGAGTCTTTGCTATATCCTGGGCTATTTTGAAGAAGACATTGACGCCTGTGGCCATATTTGGAGAAAGCACAAGGGCAATTTCACCACTTTCAACAGCTTTCTCAATTTCTTTTAGCTGCTCTTTTGAAAAGCCGGTGGTGCCAATAACAAGGTCAACCTTAGCAGTAGCACAGGCTTCCACTGCTTTTACGCTTGCTTCCGGGGCTGTAAAATCTATCAGCACTTCAGCTTTGCTCTCCCTGAGTACTTTCTCCATATCCTCAGAGGAGCTTAATGCAACCCCAAGCTTACCAGCACCAAGAACTTCGCCCACATCCCTGCCTATCTCACTCCTGCCAGGGGCCTCAAAGGCTGCAACCACATCAAAATCATCACTTTCCAGAGCAGTTTTTAATATTCCTGAGCCCATTCTTCCCAGGGCGCCTGAAACAGCCAGCCTCACCATACTATCACAGCAGACTCAATTTCTCAAGCATCTCTTTAATTCTTTCCCTCTTCTCCGCTGTTGTCTCACAGAGAGGTAAGCGAAAGCCGCCTGCTGGCATACCCAGGAGGTTCATGGCCTCCTTCACAGGCACAGGGTTGGTATCTATAAAGAGCACTTTGAAGAAGTCTTCAAGAGCCTTATGCTCCTTTTCCATGGCCTCAAAGTTATTATTCAATCCCAGCTCAACAAACTTCTGCATCCTCCCGGGTATAACATTGGAGGCTACACTAACAACTCCCTTTGCATTGTAGCTCTTCATCATTTCATAGGTGTCTGAATCATTACCTGAGAGGAGTATAAAATCACTGCCACAGAGTTCTCTAATCTTCTCCCAGACCTCAGGTTTTCCTGTTGCTTCCTTAACTCCAACAATGTGAGAATACTCTTCACTCAACCTTGCCATAGTCTCAGGAGAAATCTCAAGGGCACTCCTGCCCGGGATATTGTAGAGGATAATGGGAATTTCCACAGCCTCAGCTATGGCAGAGAAATGCCTGAATAGCCCCTCCTGGGAAGGCTTATTGTAGTAGGGGCATACCTGAAGGCTTGCATGAGCACCAGCATCTTCGGCATGCTTTGTCATCTCAATTGCTTCCCAGGTGGAGTTGGAACCTGTGCCTGCAATAACCTTACTTTCTGCCTTCTCTATGGTAACCTCAATTACCCTGTTGTGCTCCTCATGGCTCAGAACAGGGCTCTCGCCTGTGGTGCCGCAGGCAACTATTCCAGCCACTCTGCCAGAGTTCTGAATCTCAATAAGCCTGGAATAAGCTTCATAGTCTACTTCAGGCTTAATACCAGAGCTCTTAAAGGGGGTAACAATTGCAGTAAAGCAGCCTTCAAACATACTATCCTGCCACGTAAGACTTCTTCTTCACAAGCCTTGTTACATAGCCAGCAATCCTATTCCTAACAATATTGCCCTCTACATCAAGGACCTTCTCTATAAACTCTCTATTCTTCTTAAAGTCATCTGTGAGGTACTTTGAGTACTTCTTCACAATGGCAATGGATGCTCGCTTTATATCCTTCTGTCTTATTCTTCCTATATTCTCACCTCCTGAACCTTCTCTAAACTACATGAGGTTAACTTTAAAAACCATAACATCTGCTTATATTTAAATTTTCTTATGGAGGTGCCCTATGAGAAAAGTTGTAGTTGTCGGTCTGGCCGTGTTCGTCTTTGTAGTAGTTATCTCTCTAATTGGAGCCTTTCTCATCTCCAGCAAAGCCTCCTCTATAGGTGGAGGCAATAAAGTTGCAGTAATAAGTATAGAGGGCACAATACAGATGTCTTCGCCTGACGGAAGCTTCGTTTCAACTGAAGCCACAACTCCCAAAGATTTTAAGAATAAAATTGAACAGGCTTTAAAAGACGACTCTGTTAAAGCTATAGTATTATATATCAACTCCCCCGGGGGCAGTGTGGTTGCCAGTGAGGAGATAAGTGCTGCCATTAAAAAGGCAAAAAAGGAGAAGCCTGTCGTAGCCTGGTTAGGCGAAATTGCAACCTCTGGCGGCTACTTTGTTGCCAGTGCCTCTGACTACATTGTAGCAGACCCTGCAAGCATCACTGGTAGTATTGGTGTAATTTCAATATTCCCAGAGTATTCAAGGCTTTTTGAGAAGATTGGGTTGAATATGACAGTTATCAAAGCTGGGAAGTATAAGGATTTCAGCACAGGCTTCAGACCTCTCACTGAGGAGGAGAAGGCAATGATGGAGGAGCTTATCTATGAAACCTATGAGCTCTTTATAAAGGAAGTCTCAGAGAACAGAAATCTCAGCGAGGACTATGTTAAAAGTGTGGCTGAAGGAAGAATCTACTCAGGAAACAAGGCTGTGGAGCTAAAGCTTGCCGATGAAGTGGGCAGCTTTGACGACGCTGTGAAGAAGGCTGCTGAGATGGCTGGTATAGAGGGCGAACCTCAGATTGTAACCTACGAAAGGCCAAGCTTCCTCAGGGAAATCCTCTGGGGCTCCTTTGAAAGCTTTGGCTACGGTCTTGCGAGAGGCATGGTAGAGACAAAGGGAGAGGTAAGGTTCTGATATGCTAATGTATGCCCTCCCAAAGGATGAAGCTCTTGAGAAGATTAAAGGTTATTTTTCTCTTGATAGAGAGTTTCTAGAGGAGCTATTTCTCGCCACTGCCCAGGATGTGGTAATGGAGATTCCAGAAGAGGCTCTGGAAGAGCTGAAGAGAAATGTGGAACTCTGGCTTCAGGGTTATGCTGTTCCCCTTGAGGTTCTTGAAGAAGCCAAGAGAATTAAAGAGGGAAACCCCTTTATATCTGAACTTAAGGATGCCTTTAAAGTTGTAATCCCCGGAGAGGATCTGACAGCTGAGCCAGATGCCAACTACAACTTTTCAAAGCACTTCTCTGAGCTTGTGGAAGGCAATGTTGTGCTTGACCTTGCTTCAGGCTTCGGCTGGATTCCAGTTTTTCTGAGTAGAAAAAAGAGAGTCCTTGCTCTCGACTATTCCTACAACAACAGAATAATCTACGAAGAGGACAGGATTTATATAGAGGGCACCACCATTGAGCTCTTCCCTGGCTATCCTGAGGGGAGAGCCTTCCTGAGGGAGAAAAAACTTGAGATTTATGCAGATTTTGCTGAGCTTTTCTGGGAAGCTCAGGATGCAAAGCTTGAGAATATTGTTATACTTCAGGGAGATGCCAAGAATCTTAAAGAAGCTCTAAGTATTAAAGAGAATAAGAAAATTCCCCTCAGGGAAGAAGAAATAAAGGCAGTAACCTGCTTCTTTGGATTAAACCACATAGGCAGAGGCTGGGAGAAGGTTGTTAAGGAGGTTTACTCACTCCTGAAGGAAGGTGGAAAAGCCTACTTTGCCCTCTATTCTGAGCACCTTGAGAAATTTCCCCTGAAGGGCTTTTACGACTGGACTGAAGCTCTTGAAATAGAGATTATTCCTCTGAAGAACTTCCTTTCAGAAGCAGAGAGAGCTGGCTTTTCAGCAGAAGTTGTTGAGCATCCCAGAGAGGATCTCTACAGTATTGTGGTGCTGGAGAAATAGAATAAACTTCTCATTTACAGAGTGGGTGCTGAGACAATAGCGAGAAGCAT
The DNA here is from genome assembly GCA_964501105.1 of Candidatus Hydrothermarchaeota archaeon. Classification (GTDB taxonomy): domain Archaea; phylum Hydrothermarchaeota; class Hydrothermarchaeia; order Hydrothermarchaeales; family BMS3B; genus BMS3B. Next base: position 22,371 of record CAZCRG010000001.1, read on the forward strand.
GAAGATAGAACAGTCGGAAGCACATAATAGAAAAATATTTTATGTTGTTGATAGCCTGAAATAAGAAGGACGGCTTTTGAGAGGTATCAAAATTGAAGAGGATAAAAATAACCGACACAACCTTCAGAGATGCTCACCAGAGCCTTGCTGCAACTAGAATGCGCACAAGGCATATGATACCAATTATTGAGAAGATGGACGAGGTGGGCTTCTTTTCCCTCGAGGTATGGGGTGGTGCAACTTTTGATGCCTGCATAAGATATCTCAATGAAGATCCCTGGGAGAGAATAAGAATTTTCAAAAAGTACCTGAAGAATACACCAACCCAGATGCTTCTCCGAGGCCAGAATCTTGTGGGTTATAAGCACTACAGCGATGATATTGTTGAAAAGTTTATTGAGAAGTCCTTTGAAAATGGTGTTGATATCTTCAGAATCTTTGATGCTCTCAATGATATAAGAAATATGGAATTTTCCATAAAGGTTGCCAAGCGCATTGGTGCTCATGTTCAGGGCACAATCTGCTACACCATATCACCTGTTCATACTATTGACAAGTTTGTGGAGATGGCAAAGCAGCTGGAGCAGCTTGAATGCGACTCTCTCTGTATAAAGGATATGGCTGGTTTAATCACGCCAAATGCTGCCTATGAGCTTGTAAAGGCTCTGAAAAAAGAGATTTCCATACCAATAGACCTACATTCTCACTGCACCTCTGGCATGGCGCCCATCTCCTACTATGCTGCCGTTGAAGCTGGTGTTGATATACTTGATACTGCCATGTCACCCTTCTCCTGGGGAACCTCACAACCACCAACTGAGAGTATAGTTGCAGCTCTCGAAGGAACACCCTACGACACAGGCATAAAGCAGGAGAGTTTCAAGGGCATAACTGAGTTCTTCAGAGATGTGAGGAAGAAGTATTCTGCCATAATAGATGAGATCTCCCAGATGATTGACACCAATGTTCTACTCTATCAAATTCCTGGCGGTATGCTCTCCAACCTGATATCCCAGCTCAAGGAGCAGAATGCTCTTGACAAATTTGAGGAAGTGCTCAATGAGGTTCCCAGGGTAAGAGAAGAGCTGGGCTATCCACCTCTTGTTACTCCAACCTCTCAAATAGTGGGCACCCAGGCTGTTATGAATGTTCTCATTGAAGAGCGCTATAAGGTGGTGTCCCAGGAGGTAAAGGACTATGTTAAAGGTCTCTATGGCAGACCTCCAGCACCAATAAAGGATGATATTAAGGCAAAGATTATTGGCGATGAAGAACCAATAACCACAAGGCCTGCTGACTTACTCCAGCCCACGCTTCACCTCATGGAAGAAGAGGCAAGGAAGCTGGGAATTGTTAAGAAAGAGGAGGATATTTTAACCTATGCCCTTTACCCCTCTATAGCTCCAAGATTTCTGAAGGGTGAGCTCATAGAGGAGCCCCTGAAGCCTCCCAAAGAGGAAGAAAAGGAAGAGAAGGGCATACCCACTGAGTTCAAAGTTGAGGTTGACGGCGAAGAGTTCTTTGTCAAGGTCGAACCTCTTGGCGGTTTTGTTGATATAAGCGAGGCCAAGCCAAAGGAGAAGCCTAAAGAAGTTGAGGGAGGAATAGCCTCGCCCATGCAGGGTATGATTGTCAAGCTCAAGGTGAAGGAAGGAGACAAAGTTAATAAGGGAGATGTAGTTGCTGTGCTTGAGGCAATGAAAATGCAGAATGATATAGTTGCCACTCACGGGGGCGAGGTTAAGGAGATTTTTGTTTCTGAAGGGGACAATGTTGCTGCCGGCGATATTATAATGGCTGTGCAGTAAGCATTACAAAGAGCTAAAAACTCATATATAATGCTCAAGGCTGCGCTGCATCTTGCTCAGCCTCCTCTGCCTGAGCACAACAAACTTCTGAAAGGCTTCGAGATTTCTGAATTTTAGATTTTTAATTGCAGAGAAGCTCCAGTCGCTGGCATTTATACTTGCCACGCTGTTTGCTATATTTGCAGCCTTCAAAGCATTTTCAGTAAGCATATAGCAGGTAATAAAACTCCCAGCGTAAGCATCACCACAGCCAGTTAAATCAACAACATGCTGCTGAATCACAGATGGTGAGAAGTTTATCTCCCCTCTATCTATAACAACACTTCCATAAACTCCCATGGTGATGACAACTATATTTGCATCAAGCTTTTTAAAGGCATTAATGGCCTGTTCAATACTTCTGGTCTTTGTTAGTAGCATAGCTTCCTCGTCATTTATGGTGAAGACATCCACCATGGAAATAAGTTCAAGAAGTTCCTTCCTGTATCTTGCAAAGTAGGCTGCATGGGTGTTAAGAGAAATCAAGCCGTAGGTGTTCTCCCTTAGAAATTCAACAAAACTCTTCTGCTTGCTGGCTGCCATGGGAGCAATGTGGAAAGCCTTGGCTGTGAGATACTTCTTTGGAAGGTCTTCAGGTCGTATATGTACGCCCACACCGAGAGAGTAAGCATTATAAACAGCCTGAGCATTTTCAGTGTAGGTTATATCAAAGAAGGTGCTTTTTCCAGAGACCTGTTTTATGCCAGTGGTGTCTATACCGAGGGATTCAAGAGTGCTGAAAAAGTCTGCAGGAAAGTCTCTGCCAACTCTTGATACTATGCCCGAGTCAGCAAAGATGTTGGCAGCTATGGCAGAGTAAACACTTGCTCCTCCAAGCTGCTTCCTCCTCCTGCCGTTGATTTCAACTCTGTCAACACTCGCATGGCCTATAGCAACGACTTCCATACTTTCAGAACTCCTGAAGAAAATAAAATTTTAACTCTCACCCTCTTCACTGTAGGTCATAATGTAGCCCAGCACAAAGCCAATCATCAGGCCCAGAAGGTGGGACATAAAGCCAGTGGTTACAGCAATTATAAAGAAAATTACCCCGTATAGCAGAGAAGTTGCAATGCCGTGGGAATAGTCTCTTCGCTGGGCCACAAGAACACTGCCAAGAACACCAAAAATTGCCCCAGAAGCACCAGCAAGAGCACTACCCTGTGGATAGAAGATGACTGAAAGAGAAGAGAAAATTCCTGAAATGAAGTAAATCAATAGAAATCTGAAGCTGCCAAAGATTTTCTCACACTTACTTCCAAAAATTATAAGAAAAACCATATTGTACCCCAGATGAGGCAAATCAAAGTGGAAAAATAAGTTGGTTATCAGCCTTATAATTTCTCCACGCTGGAGAGATTCCATAGTTAAGGCCATGAGAGGAGAAAATTCACTGATACTCAGGAAATAGGAGTTTTTGTACGCAAAATACAGGTAAACTCCAGTGTTTATAAGCACAAGAGCTATTGTGGCAAGCATAGTTATGCTATTGAGTTTGAGCTATTTCTATTTATTGGAAAGAAGACCAGCTTTATTGTAAGGAAGCCTCAGAAAAGTTTAAGCTGTATGCCGAAGAAAATAGTGTTACTATGGGAGTAAGGGAGATGAGCTATGAAGAGCTTGAGGGGAAAGCCTTGGAGTATGTGGTGGAGTATCCAGAGAGCCCCATTGCCTGGTTTCTCTACTCTCACTGCCTGCTGGAGCTAGAGAAGTATAAGGAAGCTCTTACAGCTCTGGATATGCTGGAGACTGTAGCCAGAAGTAGCTCAAAAATTGATGAGATGAGAAAAAAGGCCCTAGAAGGGGCAGTAGTCTAGTCCAAGCCAGAACTCTGTAGCAGGACAGCCCTCGCATTTCTTTTCATAGAGGTAGCACTCTATACAAGGCTTTGTTCCACAGGGAGGTTTATCCTGCTTCTCCGGTATGTCTACATCAAGAAACTCGGGCACCACTGGTGCATCGCCTATAGAAACTTCCATTTTCTTTATCCCGGGCATTGGTCTTATATCGTTTTCTATAGTGTTCTTAAGCAAAGTTGTGGTTCTGGCAGCTATAATTAGAAGAAGGTTGTAGCTCCCTGTCATTGTCATGGCAAAGACCACTCTGGGACACTTTCTAAAGGTATCCGCAAGCCACATGGCCTCCTCCATATTTTTTGCCTCTATGTTGCAAACAGCCAGCTTCCATTCCCTTTCCTTTACATTCAGCAGGGCTCTTACCTTAACATCCCCTCTAGCCAAAAGCTTATCCAGTCTCTCTTTTGTGGAAGAAGGGGAGAGGTTAAGTTCCTTAGCCAGCTCTGTAAGTTTAACTCTGCCATCCTTTCTGAGCATTCTGTATATCATGCAGTCCTTTCTATCCATGGCAATCACCGAAAATTTTTCTGTTTAAGGCTCAACTATCAGGGATAAATTTTATATTATTTAAATTTTACCATTAGAAATAATATGGTGGCATGATTAAAGTGAAAAATTTAATTGTATCTGCTCTCACAGTATATTTACTTCCTTCGGCTGGCTGCACTTCAAAGGAGAATCTGGAGGCTTCCCGGATATTCTCTACACACATTTTTCCATGAGTTTACCACACATCTAATGCCCCAACCTTATTTTTTTCGGTAGATCATGGAATTTTCACGGGAAAATTTTATATACATCGCATTTATTCTAAAAATTTGTAAAATTTAATGGAGGTATTCGAAGTGAATGCGGTAAGTTTTATAGGTGGCTTTCTCCCCTATGTAGCTTTTGTTGTCTTTTCTCTTGGAATACTCTACAGAGTTTATAGATGGGTTTCTTCACCCCAACCAACACCCTGGCCTCTGTACCCCCTGAGGAGCAGGTTATCTGCCATGGCTGAGGTTCTGATTATGAAACCTCACTTTAAAAGTGATAAGTCTCTTTGGGCTGTGGCCATAGTATTTCACCTGGCCTTTCTTGTGAGTTCTCTTCTTCACCTTAAAGATTTCACAGCAGGCGAGGTGGCTGCCTTTGAGGGCACAGCCTTTTACCTGGGAATTTTCGCTGGCGTTGGAGCAGTGGTTACCACAATCCTCTTCTGGCTGAGGAGGTTCACAATCCCCAGAGTCAGAGTAGTAACTATGTTTGAAGACCACTTCGCCCTTGCTCTTCTTCTGGCAACTCTAATGCTGGGCACCTATCTGAGAGTCACCCATGCTGTTGAGCCGCAGGAAGTGCAGAGCTACATTTACAGCCTTGCCGCTCTGAAGCCAGCCAATATACCTTCCAACCCTGTTTTTCTTGCTCACCTTTTCCTGGCTGAGATATATCTCATGTACTTCCCCTTCTCAAAGCCCATGCATGCCTTCTCTTCTATGATAAATAGCTTTATTACTACTGAGGTGAGGTAAATGGATGCTTACAGAGCTATAAAAGCAGAGGTTGATTACTCAGCCCTCGCAAAAGAAGTTGACAGCGCTGTGGCAGGAATTAAAGCACCAAGGCTTCTTTTAACCAGTCTGGAAACCTGCTCAAAATGTGGAGCCTGTGCTGAGCAGTGCCATGTTTACCTGGGCTCTGGAAAAAAGGAGATTTACAACCCTGCCTACAGAGCCAACCTTCTGAGGAAGCTCTACAAGAGGCACCACAGCATTACAGGGAAGCTAATGAAAGCACTGAATATGAGCAATGGTATAAATGCAGAGTACATTGAGAAGCTTGTGGAGAGTAGCTACAGGTGCACCCTCTGCAGGCGCTGCTCAAGTTTCTGCACCTTCAAAATAGACAACACTCTAATAACCAGAACAGCCAGAGCCCTGGTCTCAAAGCACGGTATAGCGCCGAGAAATCTAAAGGTCAGTGTTGAAGCTCATCTCAATACAGGCAATGTCTCAAAGATGCCAAAGGCAGCTTTCATCAACACCATTGAGTTTCTTGAGGAAGAGCTGAAAGAGGAGACTGGTGAAGACATAAAGATACCCATAGACAAGAAGAAAGCTGATGTGTTCTTCCTGGCTCCAGTGGTCGACTTTATATCCCATGCCGAGAATATCATGAATATTGCCAAGCTCTTTCACTATGCTGGCGTTGACTGGACAATAAGCAGCGAGTACTACGATGCCGTTAACTTTGGAGCCTTTTTCAACGATGAAGCTCTCAAGCTAATAATCAAGATGATGGTCTCAAAGGTTAAGGCCCTCCAACCCAGGAATCTCGTTATAGGGGAGTGCGGCCATGCTACAAGAGTGGCCAAGTTCTTCGCCGGACCTCTCTCTGGCGAAACCCTCCCCTTCAGAGTGAAAAGTATTATGGAAGTCCTCGACGAACTCCTGAAGCAGGAAAAGCTCGCCCTCGACCCCAATAAGAACAAGCAGAAGGTAACCTATCACGACCCCTGCAATCTGGCAAGGATGAGTGGAGTAATAGAGGAGCCCAGAAATATTCTCAAAGCCAGTGTGAAGCACTTTGTTGAAATGACACCCAGAGGCGAGGAGAACTTCTGCTGCGGCGGCGGCGGTGGCGTTGTTGTGATAGATGAGCTGGAAGACTTCAGAAATGAAGTCTCAGGCAGGGTTAAGGCTCAGCAGATTCGTGATACCAAGGCAGAGATAGTAGCTACTGCCTGCGCCAACTGCAAGAAGCAGCTTCATGGAATAAGTGAACACTACAAACTTGGCGTAGAGGTTCTCGGCGTCAGCGACCTTGCAGCCCAGGCGCTGATAAAATAACTTCTGTCTTACCACCGGGGAGCTACGCTCCCATCACCTCCCTTTTTTTATGTAATTCTTTTTATAACATCAACGTTAAAATTCTTATTTTCAACATGCTCAAGTATATTCTTCTACCTCTTGTGGGTGCTTTCATAGGCTACACCACAAATTTAATAGCTGTGAAAATGCTCTTCAGGCCCAGAAAGAAGATTAATATTCTGGGGATAAAAATCCAGGGGCTCCTTCCAAAGAGAAAAGAAGAGCTTGCTTTAGCTATTGGAGAGGTGGTAGAGAAAGAGCTTTTGAACTCTGGCGACGTGAGCAGTGTCTTCAAAGGCAGGAATATAGAAAGGAAGATTGCTGAGGTGGTGGAAAATTCCTTTTCAAATCTCCGACTCAATATAAATTTACCTCTCTTTGGAGATATTTCCTTCTTACTCAGGGATAAACTCAGAGAATTTCTTAAAGAGTTCCTGCTCACCAACAGCCACATAATCTCGAGAGAGCTCAGCAGTATGGTGGATGAGAACCTCAAGATAAAGGAGCTGGTTACAGAGAAGATAATAAATCTAAACCTTGACAAACTGGAAAAAATTATTCTCAAGGTGGCTGGTAAAGAGCTGAAATATATAACCTACTTTGGCGGTGTCTTAGGATTTATTATTGGAGTTTTTCAGGCAATTTTTCTCTTTTTTATATCCTGAACAGCCATAATTCGCCCACTGCTTTCCCAGAGCTGGGGGTTGACATAGATCTTCTTGTCCAGCCTCAGAGCAATAATAATTGCATCACTTGGTCTTGAATCAAGCTTGAGATTCCCCTCAAAATGCAGAGTGGCATAGTAGATGTCAGCCTCAAGCCTGTCTATTGTAACATAGGCAAGTTTAATACCTTTAGCCAGAGAAAGCTGGATTAAAAGCTGGGCAGCATCAGGTCTTTCGGGCTCCTTTCCATTAAGAGCCAATATTATCCTCTCTCCCTGCTCTCTGGAGGTGACCATTGTTAGAGTTTTCCCAGTTTCAGAGCCCACAAGGGTAATAAAAGCTGCTTCCTGCCCTATCTGAAGATCCCCCACCTCAGCAGCTTCATAGCCTTCAGGCTCGTCCATTGAGACGCAGGCTGAGAAAAGAAGTAAAGGAATTAAAATTTTATACCAGCTTTCCACCCTGATACTTCCCCCTGTAACCCCTTGCTCTCCCATCAACCTTTGAAAAAACAATCTGAGCAATCCTTGCACCCCTTTCGAGGGTGAATTTTTTCCTTGTTTCATTGACTATGCCTATGGTGAGCTTTCCTCTGTAGCCAGGGTCCACAACTGCTGTCCTCAAGGTGACGCCGCTCCTGAAGAGAGTTGAGCGCTGGAAGATGAAGGCCACTAAATCTTCAGGCATATTCACCTCCTCTGCTGTGAGGCAAAGGTAGTACTCACCAGCCTCAAGGGTGAAAACCTCTCCCTCAATCTCCTCCACCTCTGGAAGTCTTCTCTCCTTTACTCCAAGATAAGCCTCAGAGGAGATTTTGTAAAGCTTATCTATGCGAAGGTCAACACCAGCCCCCTGCACATTCTCCTCCTGAGCGTTTATTAGTAGCTTCTCCTGCTCTATCCTTCTCAGAATCTCACTGTGCCCCAGGTACATAGTTTTAATTTCTCCAGAAGTAAGATAAACTTTTGGAAAAATTAACTGTAATCAAATGCAAAGCTGGTGATGAAATTATTGTGGCAGGAAGTGGTAATTATTACCCATAAATAGAAAGGCCGTAATTATTGACAAAGACTCTATTAAACCAGTGTATTCAAGGAACGTGCCGGGTAATTCTACACCTGAAGGATTTAAAGTGAAAGGGATGCCCTTCGGTGAATTTATCGCAGTTTCCTTGTAGGATGACGGGGAATGAAGGGTAGAGGATTGTGTAGATTTCTGGCTTTGCTGGAATTTCAGAGTTGCTGGAGTTTCTACAACCCTCTCCCTGAAATTTTGTACGTCGGGGGTGGGATTCGAACCCACGAGGGCATAAGCCCATCAGCTTAGCAGGCTGACGCCATACCGGGCTTGGCTACCCCGACAGGACTATAATAAGCTCATGAAAATTATCATTGGACAAGTTTTCAGAAAGGTATAAAAGGGTAGCAGTAAAAACTTTATTCAGATGGTTTACATCTCCAGAATAAGCCTGAGGAACTTCAAGTCCTTCAGGAGGGCCAGCCTTCCAATACCCAGGGGCTTTACCTGTATAGTCGGCCCCAACGGCTCTGGGAAGAGCAACATAGTTGATGCTATCTGCTTTGTTCTGGGAAGAAGCAGTGCCAAAAGCCTTCGAGCAGAGCGCTTCTCTGATTTAATTTTCAATGGCGGCAAAAAGGGAACACCTGCCAAGGAAGCTGAGGTTTCCATCTATTTTGACAACTCTGCAAGGGAACTTCCCTTAAACACAAGAGAGGTGAAAATCTCCAGGAGGGTGGATGCCAGCGGGAGCAGTGTATATCTCCTTAACGACAAGAGAACAACAAGAAATGAGATTCTTGATATCCTCAGTATGGTTAATATTAATCCAGATGGCCACAATATTGTGCTTCAGGGAGATATTACAAGAATAATAGAGATGAACCCCATTGAAAGGCGTAAGATAATAGATGAAATAGCTGGAATTGCTGAATACGACGAGAGAAAAAATAAGGCACTCAGGGAACTGGAAAAGGTTCAGGACAACCTTTCAAGAGCGAAGGATGTTTTTAAAGAGATCTCCTACCAGCTCAGAAAGCTTGAAAAGGAAAAGCAGGATGCCCAGCGTTATGAGTATCTCACCAGGGAAATCAAGAGAAATAAGGCTATAGTACTCCAGTCTAAGTATTTAGAAGCTAAAGAGGACCTTGAGGAGCTTGAAAAGAATATTAAAAAATCTGAGAAAAAAATTGAAAAATTTTCTAAACATATTGAGATTCTTTCCTTAAAAAATAAAATAAAAAAGGAGCAGATTGAGAAAATCAACAGAGAAATTGTTGTAAGGGAAGAAACTGAGCACATTGAGATTTTTAAAAAGGTTGAGAGTTTAAGAGGTCAGTTTAATCTATTGAAACATGATGTCGAAACTCTGAAGGCCGAGATTGAATCAAAAGCTTCAAGGCTCAAGGCTATAGATGAGGAGAGCTCAAAGCTACTTGAAGAGAAGAGTAAAAATGAGGAAGAAATAGAAAAGCTGAAGAGGAAAAGAACTGAAATCTCCTCGAGAGTTTCTTCTCTCAGGAAAGAGATAAGAAGTGATTACACAAGGCTCACTGAAGCTGATGAAAAAACAAGGGACAGAAGACTTGCTCTGGCTGAGGTATCAAAGAAACTGGAGGAGAAGAACTCCAGCTTTAATGAGCTTCACAGAGAGCTGGCTCTACTGAGAGATAAGGCTGAGGCAAAAGAGAAAGCTTCTGAAGAGCTCAGCAATGAAATTGAGGATAGAAAAAGGAAGCTTGCTAATGAGAGGGAGAGTTTGAGGATTCTTCAGGAGAATATTAAAAAAGCTGAAGATAGAGTTTCAGAACTCCATGCAAGAGGGCAGATTTCAAAAGACAGAGTTAAAACCCTTAAAGAGAAGCTTTTAAATATATCATCAAAGCTGGATTTTTATATTAAGGAGTACGCAAAGCTGGAGGCTGAGTACAGGGCTATTGAAAGAATTAAGAAGGGGAAGGGAAGCTTAAACAGGGCTGTGGCTGAGATTTTGAGGCTAAGGGACGAGAATATAATCTCTGGCATTTATGGCACTATAGCAGAGCTGGGAAAAGTTGAGAAGCGATATTCTAAGGCTCTGGAGGTGGCAGCAGGAGGTGGAATGCTCAATATTGTTGTGGAGAGCGACGAAGTGGCAAAGCGCTGTATTGAACACCTGAAAAAGAATAAAATAGGCAGGGCAACCTTCCTGCCTCTTAATAAGCTGAGAGGTGTGAAGAAAAGGCCAGAGGCAGAGTTTGTGGCGAGAGAAGGTATAGGCTTTGCCATAGACTTAGTACGCTTCAACAGGAAGTTCAAAAAGGCCTTTGAGCAGGTTTTCAAAAGTACTGTTGTGGTGGATGATATAGACTTTGCAAGGCAGTATATTGGCGAGGCGAGAATGGTTACTCTTGATGGCGACCTGGTTGAAGAGAGCGGTAGGATGACAGGAGGTTACTACTATCCCTCAAGTGCTGCAAGTTTTGAGACTGTGGATGAGGAAAAGGAGAAGATTGAGAGACTTGCATCTCAGATTAAGTCTTTAACTCATGAAAAAGAGAAACTCGAGAAAGAGCTTGAAAGAGCCAGGGAGGAGCTTGAAAGGCTGGAAGCTGAGGAGAGGAGTCTTGAGTCCGAAGTGGAGATTGGCAGGGAGAAGATAAAAGTAAAGAAAAAGGAGATTGAGGAGATTGAGACAACTCTTGCAAAAAGGGAGGCAGAACTTGTAGAGTTAAAAAAGGAGATTTTAGAGATAACAGGCAGGATAAAAGAGATTGAGCCTGAGTGGGAAAAACTCAGGAATGAAATGGAAACGCTTCAGCAGGAGAAGGCAAAGCTGGAGGAAGAGCTTTCTTCCAGTGGAGTTGAGAGCTTTCTGGAGGAGATTAAGAAAAAGGAGGAAGAGCTCAGGAAGCTTGAAAGGGAAGCTGAAGCTGCAGGCTCAAAAATTGAAGTGATTGAAGCCAAGAATAAGGAGATTGTACAGAAGAGAGTCAGAGAGCTTGCTCTGGAGAAGGAGTCTCTTAAAGCTGAGGTTGTTGAGGGCGAGGCTGAACTGGAGAAAAGGAGTAAAGAGCTTATAGAGCTTGAGTCGAGGCTCAGGGAGGAGGAGAACAGGGAGAGGATAATAAAGAGGGAAATTGAGAGGCTGAAAAAGAGGCGGGATTTTCTATCAAAAGGTATAAATTTGATAACAAAAAAGATTGAGGAGCTTCGGGAGAACAGGGATAAAACTCTCAGAAAGGTGGAGAAGTTCAGAATTGAAAAGGCCAGAGTGGAGGTAAATCTTGAGAACCTCATCTTATCCCTGAAGGAGTTCTCTGAGCTTGAGATTGAGCTTATTGCTCCAATAGAGACAGAAGAGATTGAAAAAGAGATAGCCAGGATGGAGGCTGAGAAGAAATCACTGGAACCTATAAATATGCGCGCTATAGAAGATTATGAAGTAGTGAAGGAGAAGTACGACAGGTTTGATATAAGAATAGAGAGGCTTGAAAGGGAGAAAAAAGCTATAGAGGAGCTAATGGATGAGATAGAGCACAGAAAGAAGGCAGTATTTATGGTAGTATTTGAAAATGTAGCAAAGAACTTCAGAAGTATCTTCAGGAGGCTCTCAGGCGGTGAGGCAGAGCTTTTACTTGATGAGGAGAGACCTCTCGAAGGAGGTCTGAGAATTCAAGCCAAGCCCCCTGGCAAGAACCCCCAGTATATTGAGCTCCTCTCAGGCGGCGAGAGAACTCTAACTGCCCTTTCCTTTATCTTTGCAATTCAGCGCTACCAGCCTGCACCCTTCTATGTGCTGGACGAGATAGATATGTTTCTCGACGACCACAATGTGAAGAAAATTTCAGAGCTTATAAAAGAGGCTTCAAAGGAGGCCCAGTTTATAGTGGTCTCTCTAAGGGACAATATGATGCTCAATGCCGACCAGCTCTTTGGAGTTAGTAATGAGGCTGGAGTATCCAAGATATTAGGAGTGGAGCTGGAAGATGTTGGAGTATGAGTTTTATCCTGAGCTTCATCCTGTGGATATGCTCGTTGATCTTGTTATCTCGGAGGAGGTTGACCCCTGGGATATTGACCTGGAGGAAATCACAAGGAAGTTTATTGAGAATGTAAGGCAGATGGTGAAGCTCAACCTCAGGCTCTCTGGAAGAACACTTCTTGCCGCTTCTGTACTTCTCAGAATAAAGTCAGAAAGGCTTCTTGAGCCAGCTACGAGGGAGGAAGAGTTTTTTGAGGCTGTAGAGGATTCTTACGAGGAGCCAAGCTATGTTGAAGTACCGCCCATAAGGGAGCCTCTGAGGAGAAGGGAGGAGAGAAAAACAAGCCTCTTTGAGCTGGTTGAGGCTCTCCAGCAGGCACTGCAGGAGGAGCTAGTAAAGAAGAACTTTCCCAGAAAGAGGAGAAGGAAGCCCAAGCTTGTTATTGAGGTGGACGAGGAGAGCATAAAGGAGAAGATCGAGAAGGTTTACCTGAAGGTTAAGAACCTCGGGAGCTATGAGCGCATAATACGCTTCAGGGAGCTTGTTGAGAATGAGAGCAAGCTTGAAATAATTGAGACTTTGCTCTCTCTGCTCTACCTGGACTATGAAGGTAAGCTCAGGGTGTGGCAGGAGGAGATTTTTGGGGAGATATTTATCTCTCTCTTTCAGGATGGAAGTTGATGGGATTAACTCTTTGCCATGTTAATAATTTCCCAGCCTCCCATGAGCAGTAGAGCATTTTCTGCCAGCGACAGAAAGTTACTTCAGGACTACAGAGAATTTACTTTAAAGATAAAGGGGCTTCTCAGTGAAGTAGGTAGAACCCTTAACAGAAATTTTAGATTTATCTCCAGCTCAGAAGTAGCTTCTGGAGATGGATATTTCTATATCAGCCTCCTTTCAGGTGATATTGATATAAGCCCCGGGGTTAAGGTTGGTGAAGAGTATATTATAAAGCCTGTGCTCTGGCTCTCAGCAAATGCACAGGGTGAGCTTGAAAGTCTTGGCTATTATCAGGATGAGGAATTTCCGGAATACTATATCAAGGAGCTTGAGCTCTCCAACAGCTTCTTTGATAAGAGCTTTGAAGAGCAGCTTAAGGAAGTGGAGGAGCTTTACCTCAGCGAAATTAGAAGGCTGAAGCTTCTTGGAGTAATAAGCGAGTTTTCACCTACCTTTATGGGGTAGGGGTATTAAAAAGGGCACCCTTTTCTTGTACTCCTTATATCCCCTAAGCTCTTCTTCCAGCTTTTTTTCTTCAAGGAATGCGCCAACAATAAGATAAAGTGTTAATAGAATATAACTTTCAAAATCATGAAAGGTTATAACAGGTGAAGCCCAGATAAATATAATACCACCAAGATACTGGGGATGTCTTACAATACCATATAACCCTCTGTCTATAAGTTTTCCTTTTGTGAATTTAAGTCCAAAAAACTCCTTCACACCAGACTGAATGAAAGCTATCCCGAAGATTACCACTCCTGTAATTTTTAGTATTATTACTAATACGAATAAAATCCCTTCAAATTTTACAATTATTGGTGATTCAGCTCGATGAATAAACCAGTATAGTGAAAAAGGAAGGAAAGAAACAAAGCTGAGAATATTATAGCTGAACCTGTAGGTTTTGTAAGGGAGTTTTAGTGTTGATAGAAAAACACACTTAAAGCATCTTGCTGCTGTTATACTATGGATTAAAGCAAAGGATGAAAATAAAAGTAAGGTCTCGACGTACATATAATAACCTCAACTTCATAGTAAAAAAGTTTTTCTTTCCCACAGCTTTATTAAATGCATGCGCTATCTTGACAATCTTGATACTGAATTTGAGATAAAAATTGTTGATGCAGAGCTTAAGGGAGTGAAGGTTCAGCCCTCCAGTAGTGAGTTCAGGGGCTTCAGAGAGGAGAAGTTCGAGGAGATAAGGCAGAGTTATGACATTAAAACCATAAAGGACCATCCCATTATCAGAGCCTACAGAGACTTCTACTGGAGAGTTGGAATAGACCCCACAAAGATCAGGCCCAGCAGTGAGGCATTGATAAGAAGGGTGCTCCAGGGCAGGAGTATTCCTGAAATTAATAATGTGGTGGATGCCTATAACCTTGCTTCTATGCTCACCTTTATTTCTATTGGTGCCTATGATAGAGAAAAGCTGGAGGGAGAACTTACCCTGAGAAGGTCTCACGGCGAGAGCTTCACAGGCATAGGGGGGAAGAAGTTAATTACTAAAGGTGAGATTGTGGTGAGCGATGAGGAAAAGATTATAAACATCTTCCCCTATAGAGATGCCGAGGCTACCAAGGTTACTGAGGATACTTCTGAAGTGCTCTTTCTCTTTTCAGGAGTTAAGGGGATAGAGAAGAGCTACCTTGAAGAAGCAGCTGAGAAAACCCTTGAAATTGTGAGGCGCTTCTGTGTGGTGTGAATGTACTACTCCTGCGGCTTAAAGCAGGCCAGAGCAAGGCTTGATAGTAAACTGATAGTGGCCTTCAATGCCTGCCTGGATCTTGTAAAGTACATTAAAGCTGGGGAGCTTGAAGCTCTGGAGCTCTCAGGAGAGCTTTCCCCCCTTAAAGAATGTATTGCCAGAGAGGAGCAGAGCGAGATAGCTGTGTCTCAATCAACTCTGGATTATCTTATCAAAAGCTTGGGTTATGATGAGAAGAGGGCGGGGGGTTTAGTTGGGCAGGCTGCCAGAGAGGTACCAAATCTCGGGGTTGAGGTTTATTCTCATATTGCAGCAAAGTGCAGGGAGCTTACTGGACTTTTTTCTGATAGGGTTTTAATCTCCACCAGCCATGGCTTTAGACCAGCTCCTGATTTCAGTGAAGACTGCATTCCTCCCAGCCACTTTGTCATGGAGTTTGAAAAGGGCCTTGAGGTCTTTGGAAAAGAGCTCAAAAGTTCAACAAGATTTATTGCCACCCATGACAGTTATGCCTTTGATTTTATTCTTGACGAGCAGTTCTTTGAGAGCATTAAGGAAGAAGTGGGAAAGATAAACAAGGCTGTGCTCTCTGGATTTCATCTTGTTCTTGAAGCACAGGCCTCTAAAATTAGAAGGGTTGAGAAAATTATTGAGGAGTGGAGGGAGATTAACCCCCATATTTTTATTCATCTTGAGCTGGGGCAGTTTCAGAGTGAGAAGGCATTAAAGGAGACTGAGAAGCTTTTTCCTCTTGTGGATTCTCTTGGATTGAATGAGGAGGAGCTGAGGTATATAACAGGAGAGGAAGGGCTTGAAGAAGGTCTTTCTTTTCTTGCAGAGAAGACAGAGAGGGTGCTCTTTCACAGCCAGCACTGCTCTGCCCTTATCACCTCTCAGGATAACCTGAAGGAGGCAAAGGCTGCTCTGCAGTTTGCCTCCCTATGCTCTGCCTATAAAGTTCTCCACGGGAGGGTTCCCTCTATCAGGGAGATGGAGAGCTTTTCTCCTCCAAGACCGAGTAGGCATGGGATTAAGATTAGTCAGAGGCTTAGGAGGCTTGAGCTGGATGGAAAAAAGACAGTAGCTGTTCCTTCTCTCTATGTTGAGAAGCCCAGAAGCCTCGTTGGGGCTGGCGACACCTTTGCTGTTGCCTATGCCCTGGTGATTTAGAATTTTTAAAGCTTAACTCACTCCAGCATTAATTACCAACGATAACCTCCAGCGAAAGGGTAATGATAGATAAATTTGAGCCTCGCTGGATTGCCTGGGAAATTTCCCAGAGATGTAATTTAAGCTGTGTCCATTGCAGGGCAGAGGGGGCCATGGATAAGGAGAAAGGTCCCAGCACTGAGATGGCAAAGAAGATTATTGATGACATAGCCAGCTATGCCAAGCCTGTGCTTGTTTTAAGTGGAGGGGAACCCCTTCTGAGAGAGGACATCTTTGAACTTGCAGAATATGGTACTAAAAGGGGCCTCAGGATGGCCATGGCTACCAATGGTCTTCTTGTAAATGACAATGTGGCAGAGAAAATAAAGGAGAGCGGCATAAAAATAGTATCATTGAGCCTGGATGGCGCCAGCGAGGAGGTTCACGACAACTTCAGACAGGTGAAAGGAGCCTTTAAGGGGGCCATAAGGGCTGCTAAAATCCTGAAAAAGCATGGTATCCCCTTTATTATTAATTCCTCCTTCACAAAGCGCAATCAGGAGGAGATTCCCAAGGTTTATAAGCTTGCAAAAGAGCTTGGCGCAACAGCCTGGTATATGTTTATGATTGTCCCCACTGGCAGGGGAAAGGAGATAATGGAGGAGCTTATAAGCAAAGAGGATTACGAGAAGATTTTGAACTGGCACTATGAGATGGAAAAGGAGGAGAAGGAGCTTTTAGTCAGACCTACCTGCGCCCCCATGTACTACAGAATATTCATGCAGCGAGCCAAGGAGGAGGGGATAAAATTTGAGAGGCGCAACCTGAGTTTCTCCACAGGAGGAAGCAAAGGCTGTATTGCCGGACAGCTCATAGCTCTGATAAATCACAAGGGCGATGTTTACCCCTGCTCTTACTTCCCTCTCAGCGCTGGCAATATTTATGAGAAGAGCTTCAAAGAAATATGGGAGGAGAGCGAACTCTTCAAAAAGCTGAGGGACTTCAAAAGCTATAAGGGCAAGTGTGGTGCCTGCGAGTATATCAATGTCTGTGGCGGCTGCAGGGCAAGAGCCTACGCCATGACAGGTGATTATCTCGATGAGGAGCCCTTCTGCAGCTATGTGCCCGGGAAGTTGAGAAAGGCTGGCAGTCAGCTTTAATTTACATGGTTACCTCTTTTTTATTAATCTATGATACCTGTTGTGGATCAGAGAGCCTGCATTGGCTGCGGGGCCTGCGAGAGGCTATGCCCCGAGGTTTTCAGGTTAATAAATCATAAAAGCAATGTTGTTGACGCTGAGGCATGTGATACCTGCGACTGTGAAAAGGTTTTAGAGGAATGTAAACCAAGAGCTATTACACTTTATGACGACTTCTAAAGATGTGCTGGAGCCCTACAGGGGGAGAAAAGAGTCCTGGAAGATACCCTTAAACTGTAGCTTAGATGATATCCTCTCTGGAGGAATAGAGGCAGGTGTTATAACCCAGATTTATGGCCCTCCCGGCGTGGGGAAGACCAACCTCTGCATAGTCACAACTGTAAATACTGTAAGGCTTGATAAGAGAGTTGTTTTTATTGATACTGAGGGCAGCCACAGCTTTGAGAGACTCCTCCAGGTGGCAGGCAGGGACTACGAGAGGGTTCTTGATGCACTCCACTTTTATGAGGCCCATACATTTGAGGAGCAGGAGTTTATTATAGAAAATCTGAATCACATTCTGGATGAAAGCTTTGGCTTGATTGTTCTGGACAGTGCAGTTGCTCTGTACAGAGTTCTCAGGGACGACGACTCAGCTCATGATTTAAACAGGAGGCTGAGCAGGCAAATGGCAAAGCTTTTAGAGCTGGCCAAGCGCTACAATCTTGCAGTGGTGGTAACAAATCAGGTCTACTCTTCTCTCGGCAATCCTGCCAAGGAGCCTGTGGCTGGTGATGTTCTCAGGTACTGGAGCAAGGCAATAATAGAGCTTAAGAAGAATGGAAAGGAGAGGGAGGCTGTGCTTAAAAGACACCGCTCCATGCCTGAAGATTTGAGTGTGAGGTTCAGAATTTCAGAAGGAGGGATAGAGGGTGTCTGAAGTTTACCTCCTGGACTCAAGAGTGCCTGTGAAAAGCTTTGAGCACTGGAGCAACCACAAGCTGAGTCTTGCCTACAGGCTTGAGGAGCTTTCAAGAAGAAGCGGCTTTTCTGGCTTTATAGAGGAGGGCGATTTAGTTGCCATTAAAGTTCACTTTGGTGACCACGGCACTACAAGAACATTAAGGAGTCTTTATATTCGTAAGATTGTGGAGATAGTTAAGTCTCTGGGAGGAGAACCCTTTGTAACTGAAACTACAGGTCTGGGAATGCTTTACGACAGGAACAAAGCTACAGGGAGGCTTAAAATTGCTCAGGAGAACGGCTACACCTTTGAAACTCTGGGGGCACCCATTATAATTGCCGATGGGCTTAAAGGCTTTGACTATGTGGAAGTTGAGGCACCAGAGCCTCTGGGCAAAGTTGCTGTGGCAAGGGCTATTTATGAGGCAGATAAGGTGGTAGCTCTCACCCATGTTACAGCTCATATGGGCTCTGGCTTTGGAGGTGCTTTAAAAAATATAGGCGTGGGATGCACAGCCAAGCCTACAAAGTTTGACCTTCACCACAATAATATGCCCAGGATTATAGAAGAGAAGTGCACTCTCTGCAGAGCCTGTGAAAAGGTTTGTCCTTCTGGAGCAATAAAGGCGCCTGAGATTGATAAGAATAAATGCATAAAGTGCGACGGCTGCAGTGAAGCTTGCAGAGAGTATGCCATTGAAGTGGAGTGGACTACTGGTGAGGAGCTTAGCCATAGAATTGCCAAGGCAGCCAAGGCAGTGCTTGATTCCAAGGGCAGGGAGAATTTCTTCTATTTCAACTTTATGCTTGAAGTTACCCCTCACTGCGACTGCTTTTCCTTCAGCGACTCTCCTTTATCCAAGGATGCCGGGATTCTTGCCGGCAGCGACATTCTCGCAATTGATAGAGCCAGTGTTGATATTATTAACAGCGGCGAAGATAAGTTTCTCAACCTTTATCCTGAGACAGACTACAGGGTTCAGTTTGATACTGCTGAAGCTCTTGGTCTTGGAAGCCCAGAGTATGAGATTGTAAGGCTTGAGAGTAAGGTTTAGTTGAGGATTTTTATCAATTCCCACATGGAATACTCAGGTTCTTTATAGGCATTAGTAAAGAAAAGCTACCCCCTTTCTCCCCATACACAATTTTAAAAAATAAGATTTTTGACAGATTAAAAAAGAGAATTATCTTTTCAGCTCTATCTCAATATTTACTCCATCAGGCACACGAACACGCATTATCTGGCGCATTGTACGCTCATCGGCATCGATCTCGAGAAGCCTCTTGTGAATTCTCATTTCCCACCTTTCCCAGGTGGCAGTGCCATTGCCTGATGGTGACTTTCTCACTGGTACCCTCAGCCTCCTTGTTGGTAGAGGTATAGGTCCTGAAACACTTACACCTGCCTTGGTTGCAATTTCTTTAAGCTGAGTGCAGACATTCTCAAGTTTTCTGTGGTCTGTACCGCTGAGCCTTATTCGAGCAAGCATTCTTGGTTAGCCTCCAAACTAAAAAGAAAAAAGAAAGCCTTTACCTGGCTTTCTCTATATCCACAACCATACCGGCAGCCACTGTTGAGCCCATGTCTCTTATGGCAAATCTACCTAACTGGGGTATTTCTTTTACCTTCTCTATGACCAGTGGCTTTGTTGGCTGAACTCTAACCACGCCTGCATCTCCTGTTTTAAGGAACTGTGGACTCTTTTCCAGTACATTACCAGTCCTGGGATCAAGCTTGCTAATAAGCTCTACAATCTTGCAGGCGACCTGAGCGGTATGTGCATGGAACACTGGAGTATAGCCGACTGTTATTGCACTGGGATGCTGGAGAACAACTATCTGAGCAGTGAAGGTCTTTGCCACTGTTGGTGGGTTATCAACATGTCCGCATACATCGCCTCTCTTGATATCATTCTTTCCAATACCTCTTACATTGAAGCCTATGTTGTCACCAGGCTCAGCCTTGTCTATCTGCTCATGGTGCATCTCAATAGTCTTGACCTCTCCGCTCTTATTTGCAGGCTCAAAGATAACCTTATCGCCAGGCTTCATAACACCAGTCTCTACCCTGCCCACTGGCACAGTACCAATACCTGTGATGGAGTAAACATCCTGAATTGGAACTCTCAGGGGCAGATGAGTTGGCTTTTCTGGTGGCTTGAGGTTGTCAATAGCCTCTATCAGTATTGGACCATTATACCAGGGCATATTCTCTGACTTGCTCACCACATTGTCGCCCTTGAGAGCTGAAATGGGTACAAACTGGATCTGGTCAGGCTTGTAGCCAACCATCTGGAAAAGCTTTGAAACAAGCCCCTTCATCTCTTCAAATTTCTTCTCATCATAGTTCACAGCATCCATTTTATTTATTGCAACTATGAACTGCTGTATACCCAGAGTCCTTGCCAGGAAGACGTGCTCTTTTGTCTGGGGCATAAGGCCTCCTGTCTCATCTCTCTGAGCAACGTCAACCACAAGCACTGCAGCATCTGCCTGACTTGCACCGGTTATCATATTCTTGATAAAGTCTCTGTGCCCGGGTGCGTCAATAATTGTAAAGAAGTACTTGTCTGTCTCCATCTTCTGATGAGAGATGTCTATAGTGACGCCTCTCTCTCTTTCCTCTTTAAGTCTATCCATAACCCAGGCAAACTCGAAGGTAGCTTTACCCTTCTTCTCAGCCTCATCACGGTACTGCTTTATAATATGCTCTCCAATTACACCTTTTTCGAAGAGCAGTCTTCCTACAGTTGTAGACTTACCATGGTCTACGTGTCCAATAAACACCAGGTTCAGGTGTGGCTTATCTGTTGCCATTTATTCAACCTCCTTTTTGCTTTGTATTGTATTACCTTAATTTAAACCTTTTCTTTCTCTAATCTTTCTTATTACATCTTCCTGAAGCTCTCCAGGAAGGCGCTCATAGCCTGAGAACTCTGTGCTCCACAGTGCTCTGCCTTCTGTGGCAGACCTTATACTTCCAGCAAAGCCGAACATCTCGCTCACTGGACACTTGGCTTCTATCACTATCATGTCTCCTTCCTGGCGCATGTCTATAATCTGACCTCTTCTGCTCTGAATTTCCCTGGTAGCTCCACCCATGTAGTCCTGAGGCACATGGATGAAAACCTTCACCTTTGGCTCCAGAAGGAGAGCCTTTGCCTGAAGCATAGCCTCTCTGATTGCATCTCTTACAGCCGGAATAACCTGAGCTGGACCTCTGTGAATGGAATCTTCGTGGAGCTTTGCATCCACCAGCTTAACCTTAACGCCAAGTACCTTCTCTCTTGCCAAGGGCCCATTGTCCATAGCTTCATGGAAGCCTTCCTGAATGAGCTGAATTACTTCATTGAGATACTGAACACCCTTCGTAACATCTGTAAGTATATTCTTTTCATAAACCTCAACTACACCCTTGGCCTCTACCTTGTCCATGCCTACATTTTCAAGAGCCTTACCCAGTTCTTTTCCTTTATATCTGGCAGGATTTACCTCGCCATCAAGAAGAGCTTTCATAACAGGTTCATCTATTGGTTCAACTACAAAGTAGAAGCGATTGTGCTTATTTGGTGACTTTCCTTCAATCACAGGGGAAGTTGAAGAAACACTCTCTCTGTAAACTACAATTGGAGGAGATACTTCAACATCTACACCCCTCTCCTTAATTCTGAAGATTGTAACTTCGAGGTGGAGTTCACCCATACCTGAGAGGAGATGCTCTCCAGTCTCTTCGTTAATCTTTACATTGAGAGTTGGGTCTTCCCTCGCCATTATATTGAGAACTTCAATAAGCTTGGGTAAGTCCTTGGAATGCTTGGCTTCAACAGCAACAGTCACCACAGGCTCTGAGTAGTGCCTGATCTCCTCAAAGGGCTCAATTGGGTTATCAACACCTGTGACTGTCTCGCCAGCTCTTACATTCCTCAAGCCTGTTATCATGGCAATATTGCCAGCCATGACATAATCTGTGGCCATTCGCTCAGGACCGAAGTATACACCCACCTGCTGAGCTCTTGTCTTTGTCTTGGCGTTGGAGAGATAAACCTCCTGGCTTCTCTTCAAAGTCCCTGAGTATATTCTTCCTGTGGCAACCTCACCTGCCTGGGGATCTATCCTCAGGTCTGTAATCATAATTGCAAGCTTGCCCTTGGGATCACAGTTGAGCATAGCTTTGCCGTCCTCACTTTCAATGTCACCAGGCCATATTTTTGGAACTCTGTACTTCTGGGCAGTAACAGGATCAGGCAGGTGCTTTACCACCATATCAAGAATTACCTCATGAACCTTAGCCTTCTGGGCAAGCTCCTTAACCCTACCCTCCTGATTCATCTCAATTATATCCTTGAAGGTAATTCCAGTTTCCTTCATGAGGGGCACATTTATTGCCCAGTTGTTGTAGGCAGAGCCGAAGGCTACACTACCATCTTCAACCTTGACCTGCCACTCTTTCTTGAACTCCTTGGGAGCCATATTCTTTACAATCTTGTTAAACTCAGATATAATCTCAATAAAGCGCTTCTGCATCTCTTCAGGATTGAGCTTCAGCTCATTTATAAGCCTATCAACCTTATTTATGAAAAGAATTGGTTTAACTTTTTCTTTGAGAGCCTGCCTGAGCACTGTTTCAGTCTGAGGCATGGCACCTTCTACAGCGCACACCACAACAATAACCCCATCAACGGCTCGCATGGCTCTTGTCACATTTCCACCGAAGTCCACGTGCCCAGGAGTATCAATCATATTAATAAGGTAGCTCTTATCTTTGTACTTGTGAACCATACTCACGTTGGCTGCATCTATTGTTATCCCCCTCTGCTGCTCCTGGACATCGCTGTCAAGCACGAGCTGTTTTCCTGCAAGGTCGAAGCTCATCATGCCAGCTCCAGCCAGAAGGTTGTCACTCAGTGTTGTTTTGCCGTGGTCTATATGGGCAACTATACCCATATTTCTGATTCTCTCTGGCTTGTCCATAAGCTCAGTTATCTTTTTAACCATCTCTTCCTTTCTGCCCATCCTCTTCACCTTGCCGCCTTGGCTACTCTCTCAATCTCTTCCTTCTTTGATATGGAGAAACACTTCATATCATAATTGGCTGCTGCAATAATCTCC
This sequence comes from Candidatus Hydrothermarchaeota archaeon, assembly GCA_964501105.1. GTDB lineage: Archaea > Hydrothermarchaeota > Hydrothermarchaeia > Hydrothermarchaeales > BMS3B > BMS3B. The sequence continues at coordinate 45,367 of CAZCRG010000001.1, forward strand.
TCCGCAAGAGCCTGCGGGAAGGACTTCTTTGTCTTGAAGGCCTGCTTGGCAGCACCCAGAGCGATATAGCGGAGAGCCTCATCAAGCCTGCGCTGGGGACTCACATCTACGCTCTGGTGGTAGGCTATACCGCCATACTTCAGCCTTGTGGTCTCCTCCCTGGGACCTGCATTGATAACAGCATCCACAAGCACCTGCACTGGATTCTTCTTTGTTTTCTTCTCCACAATCATCAAAGCTTCTCTAACCATCTTTGCTGCAAGATTCTTCTTGCCTGTGTTTCTGCCAGAGGTGCGCTTGTGCTTCTTGCCCTCATGTCCAGTGACCATTACCTTATTTGTTAGTCTCTCAACTATACTCACATCACTCTTGCCAAAGGGCTTCACATGCCTGCCGCAGGTGTGGGGTACAAGAACTGGCTTGAGATTGATATAACCCTTTAAGCTAGGGTCGCTAACTTCAACTTCACTGGGGTCCCAGATTCCAAAGATTTTAAACATGAGCATCACCTAACTGGCTTTTCTTTTCTCCCTCTCACCAGTTCTTTCAGGGAGACATTATTTACAGCAATTACCTTGAATCTTACTCCAGGGATATCACCCATGGAGCCACCCTTTCTTCCACCTATACCGTCAATGAGCACCTCATCGTGCTCATCTATAAAGTTTATAGCACCATCGCCCGGGGCAAAGGCTGTTACCTGCCTTCCAGACTTGATAAGCTGAACCTTTACACACTTTCTTATAGCAGAGTTGGGCTGCTTGGCTTCAATACCTACCTTCTCTATAACTATGCCCCTTGCCATGGGTGCCAAGCCTAGAGGGTTGGTCTTCTCCTTTAACCTCAGTACCCTCCTCTTATAACTGGGATCACTCCACCTGAACTGCTGCCTTCTTCTGGCAAGCTTTCTTGCAGTAAATTCTCCTGTGGGTTTTTTGGCCATATTATCACCTTAAATAATCACTACATCATCAATGCCATGATGCCTTGATAGAAGCATTTTAACCTTCTCAAGATTTTTTCCCTTTCTTCCTATAACCTGGGCCTTGTCTCTGGGGTCAACCTTAACCTTTACCATCTTTTTACCATTGTTATCTTCCACGACCACTTCCTTAATACGGTATGAATGCAATATGTTTTTTACAAAATCTTCTGGATCATCACTATGTTCAATTATTTCAACTTTTTTACCTATAGTCTGCCTGACTCTGGCAACATTTCCACCCTTTTTACCAATAGCCAGACCCATATCGCCCTTCTTCACCACAAATATTACCTTGTTTTCATTATTATCTACTATACAATCCTTGGTAACTGCACCAGTCGTGCTCTCAAAAAGGGCGATATAGCTGATTTCATTGGCGGAAAGCTTCAGAGTTTCCATCTAATCTTTCCTCCTACCAAGCTCAAAAATATCTGAATCCCCAGCCTCAACAACACCAAGCATTGCCACAACATGAGGCCGTCCACATACAGCCCCAAGCTCCATACTTGTGCCTTCAAACTCATACACAGGTATTCCACTGAGCTTGGCAAACTTTTTTAAGTCAGCTTTCCTTTCTGGTGGGCAATTTTCTGCAACTATAACAAGCTTTACTTCTTTATTTATTACGGCATTTATAGTCTCTTCACTACCCATATAAATTTTACCTGTATCAATAGCTACCCTTATAGCCTTATTTACATCCATTAAACTGCCTCCTTGCGCTCTTCAAGCTCTCTACGCATAACTACTTCTACCATTCCTGTTCCCAGCTTCACGGGTCTACCAACAATAACATTTTCAACAATCCCTTCAAGTTCGTCATATTCACCCTTAACTCCAGCATCGAGCAGATGGTCCACAGTTATTTCAAAGGCTGCTCTGGCAAGGACTGAAGCCTTCTCTCCACTTACACCATGTCTGCCTATAGCTTTAACTTCACCATCCACTGTCATAATATCTGCTACCAGCATAAGGTGACGAATATCCACTATAAGACCCTGCTCATTCAATGTATCCTGAATCTCATTTATTATAGCATTTCTTGCTGCCTCTATGCCAAGCACCCTCTGAATCTCGAGAATATCATTGGTCTTTGTCCTTGTAACGTCTACACCATCAATTCTAAGAACATCCTTGAGGTTTGAGCCCTCTGTATAAATCACATACTCCTCGCCCTCTTTTCTCATCACCACTCTTGTGATACCCTTTACTCCCCTTATGTATATATCCCTCGCCTTTGTCAATATCTTCTTGAGTTCCTTTCTTGAGGCAGTTTTGCCCTTGGCGAGAGAGAGAGTTACAGTGTTGCCGTCAGCTTCAACATCCACACCCTTAAGGCCTGATTTAAGCTTTGCAACTATGTCATCTATAACAACATCATTCCTTTCCAGCTCATACTCTTCAAAGTTGAGAATAACCTTGGAGCCCAGATAGTCCAGCTCGTCGCTCTCCAGAAGGTCGCCAACATAGAGATTCCCTATCATATTGGCAACTTTCCTTGCTTTATTTTTGTCCTTTGCATACTCTTCCTCAAGGTAAATTGTCATTGAAGGTGTCGAGGGCTGTTTCCTGGCATCTACAATTTCAATTATTCTGGGCAAGCCTAGGGTAACATTGAGCTCAGCAACACCAGCATAATGGAAGGTTCTCATGGTCATCTGAGTACTGGGTTCGCCCATACTCTGAGCTGCCACTATACCCACTGCCTCACCTGGCTCAACTTCTGCATACTCATACCTTCTCAGCACATCTCTGAGAATATTCTCAAGAGCTTCTTCTGTAACCTTAAATTTTGAGAGTTCTCTCTGGAGGTCCTCATAAATTATCAGAGGTACTTTATCCTTGATTTCTTCAAGTCTCTCATTAATTTTCTCCTGACTCAAGTACATCTACTCTTCCCCCCTCAAGCTTGCATAGCGCCTTACAATCTTGCCCACATCTACAATTCTGCCCCAGTCAGTTCTTGCAGTATCAGCACCATCTTCACCATGTCTGAACTCAACTATCACTCCTCGTGTATCTCTGACAGTACCGTCGTACTCAACCTTCAGGTCCTGCAGAGCATTCACAAGTCTCCTCTGCATATAACCGCTCTGAGAAGTTCTAACCGCAGTATCTACAAGACCTTCTCTTCCACCCATATTGTGGAAGAAGAATTCAATGGGTGAGAGTCCACTCTTATAGCTGGACTTCACAAAGCCCTTGGCTGCAGCACCAATATCGCCTACCTTAAAGTGGGGCAGTGTTCTTCCTGCATAACCTCTCTTAATTCTCTCACCTCTAACAGCCTGCTGTCCCACACAGGCAGTCATCTGAGTTAAATTGAGAAGACTTCCTCTTGCTCCTGAAATTGCCATAACTCTGGCGCTGTTCTCTCTACCTCGCTTTTTCTCCTCCCTTTCAAGGTATTCATTGGCTATCATACCTGTCTTATCTCTGGCCTCGCTGAGCACCTGCATAATGCGCATCTCAAGAGTTTCCTCAAGACTCCTTCCAGGTAGAGCTTCCAGTAATTTATCATTAAATGCTTTTATTAACTCCTGTACTCTATTATAGGCATTGTCAAGGACATCCTCAATTCTTTCCTTGGCTTCCTCTGGCAGGTCTTCATCATCTATACCTGTGCTGAAGCCTCTTCTTGAGATGGCATTTATAACAAGCTTTGTTGCTGAGTCAAGGAACCTTCTGGCTTCATCAGTCCCGTAGTCTTTAACTATTCTATCCAGGAGTTCACCAGCAAAAGCACCAAAGCTCTTCTCATCCATAACGCCCTTGAGAAGCTTTCCATCCCTTATCACAACATAGGCATCATATTCACAGTCCTCTTCAGTACACACCTCGCACTTCTTGCACACTTTGGCTTTGTAGCTGAGGTTCAAATCCTCAGGAAGAAGTAAGGAGAAGAGCTGCTTTCCAGTATAGTATTCTACGCCATTTTCAACAATCTCAGGCTCAGGTAAGGGCTTTTTTATTCCACTGGCATATATGAGCTGGAAGGCCTGAGCCTTTGTGAACTTTGTGTCCTTCTGGGTAAAGAGATAGGCTCCTGAAATATGGTCGTGGATTCCTCCAATTATAGGCCCACCAAATCTCGGGGAGAGTATCTGCTCCTGAACACGCATCAAAACCCTTGCTTCTGCCCTTGCTTCCTGCCCCTGAATAGCATGCAAATTCATCTCGTCGCCATCGAAATCAGCATTGTAGGGCGGACAGACGCAGAGGTTAAGTCTAAAGGTTTTATAGGGCAGTACTCTTACCTCATGAGCCATAATGCTCATTCTGTGCAAACTCGGCTGGCGGTTGAAGAGAACCACATCGCCATCCATAAGATGCCTGTGAACCTTCCAGCCTGGCTCTATCTTCTCAAGAAGCTCCTCCAGGTTTTTAACTCTTGCCAGACTTATTCTGTTGCCATCAGGCCTTTCAACATAGTTGGCTCCCGGGTAGTTGTAGGGACCATTTCTTATGACTTCCTTCAGGTGGTCTATGTTTAAGGGAGTAACCACCACAGGAACAGTTAACTCTCTTGCAATCACTTCGGGTACGCCAACTTCATTTATACTTATACTCGGGTCGGGAGAGATAACAGTTCTGGCCGAGAAGTTCACTCTCTTACCTGAAAGGTTGCTCCTGAATCTTCCCTCTTTGCCCTTGAGCCTCTGGGCCAGAGTTTTAAGAGGCCTTCCAGAGCGATGTCTTGCAGGTGGCACACCTGCAACCTCATTGTTGAAGTAGGTGGTAACATGGTACTGGAGAAGCTCCCAGAGGTCTTCAATAATAAGCTGGGGAGCACCTGCCTCAATATTCTCCTCGAGGCGCTGGTTGATTCTTATTATATCCACCAGCTTATGAGTCAGGTCATCTTCGCTCCTCTCACCAGACTCAAGAGTAATAGAAGGTCTGGCTGTAACAGGAGGCACAGGGAGAACTGTAAGTACCATCCACTCAGGTCTTGCCACTTCAAGGTCAAAGCCCATAACCTCAGCATCGCTGTCAGTAATCTTTTCAAGGCGCTCTCTCACATCAGCTGGCGAAAGTCTCTGGCCGTCTTCAATATAGGTTGCAGGTTTGTCAAACTTTATATCAGGTATTTCCGCACCACAGTGGGGGCATTTTTTAGGAGTTTTTGCCTCCTTAAAAAGATCCTCAATTATCGGGTCTATATTTTTTCCAATCTTTCTTGCAGTTTTAATCTCCTGTCTGTACTTATCAATTCTGTCTTCTGGCAGTTTTATTCTGCCGCAGCTTCCACAAATTGATTTAAGAATCTTATATATTCGCTTTGCATAGCCAACGTGGATTACAGGTCTTGCAAGTTCAATTCTTCCAAAGTGCCCAGGGCAGTCACCAACTCTTGAATTGCAGGTTCCGCACCTCAAGCCAGGGTCCACAATACCAAGGCGCTTGTCCATTAAACCTCCTTCAATTGGATAACCATCTTCATCGTAAGTTTCGGCGGTTATTATTTTGAGTACTGAGAATTTCCTGATATATTCTGGAGACAACAGTCCAAACTTAATTCCATCTATTTTTTTTGGTATTATTCTCATGCCATCACCTACGCCTTATCTCCAAGAATGAGTTTTGGATTTATTCCGAGGGACTTGAGCTCGTCCAATAGAAGCTTAAAGGCATAGCTTACCTCAACTTCTGCTGCCTCACTTTCTGTCCCACACACAGGACAATAGATCAGGCTTTTTATACTATCATATACTGCAACACTTCCACAGCTTTCGCATACAAGCATTGTATGCCTGTCGCTTTCATCAAGAAGCCTTTCTTTAAGAAGTAAGGCGGCACCATAGCCTATGAGGCAATCTCTCTCCATTTCACCAAATCTCAAACCACCTTCTCTTGCCCTTCCTTCTGTTGGCTGTCTTGTCAATACCTGCACAGGACCTCTTGAACGGGCATGAATCTTTCCAGCCACCATATGGTGGAGTTTCTGGTAATATGCAACGCCAATAAAGATTTCAGCCTCAAACTTCTCTCCAGTTATTCCATTGTACATTACCTCTCTACCGCTGGACTTGAAGCCATTCTTAATAAGAAGCTCTCTGAGGTACTCCTCACTATCACTTGAAAAGGCTGTAGCATTACTTCTTCTACCCTCAAGGCTTGCAACCTTTCCAGCAATCATCTCAAGAACCTGTCCAACTGTCATTCTTGAAGGCACAGCATGGGGGTTTATAATGAGGTCTGGAATAATTCCATCCTCTGTGAAGGGCATATCCTCCTGGGGCACTATTAAACCTACTACACCCTTCTGCCCGTGCCTGGAGGCAAACTTATCTCCGAGCTCTGGAATTCTCTGGTCACGGCAGCGCACCTTCACCAGGCGGTTGCCATTGGTGTTTTCAGTAAGCATAACCATATCAACCACGCCATCTTCGCCATGGCGCACAGTGACAGAGGTTTCCCTCCTCTTTTCCTTGGCTAAGCCATACTCAGTGATTTCCTCAAGGAATCTTGGTGGTGAAGTCTTGCCAATAAGCACATGCCCTGCCCTGACTTCTGACTCTGGCTCCACTATACCATCTTCGCCAAGGTAAGCATAGTCTGCCTCACTTCTAAAGCCCCTGATATCCTGCTCTGGAAGTTCAAATTTATCCATCTGTCCTCCAGGGTAACGTCTCTCCTCAGCCTCGTAGGTTCTGAAGAAGGTACTCCTTGCTAAACCTCGCTCTATAGAAGCCTTGTTCATTATGAAGGCATCTTCCATATTGTAGCCCCTGTAGCTAAGTATAGCCACGACAAAGTTCTGGCCTGCTGCCCTCTCATCATAGCCTATAGTTCGCATTATCTCTGTTTCCACAAGAGATATCTGTGGATAATGTAGCAGGTGTGCCCTGGTATCTGTCCTTATGTGAAAATTGGAAGCAAAGAAGCCAAGGCTCTGCTTGCTCATTCCAGCGCCCATGGTGTTTCTGGGTGAAGAGTTGTGTTCAGGAAATGGAAGAATGGAGGTACATACTCCAAGCATTAACATCGGGTCAATTTCAAGATGGGTATGTTCATCAGTAAGATCCTCTACATTCATTGCAATATATGCATTCTCCTCCTCTTCTGAATCAAGATACTCAACCTTACCCTGAGCAATAAGATCGTCAAAACCAATTTCTCCTTTCTTTAATGCCTCAATATCCTTGTCTGTAACAGCAGGCTTTCCGTCATTTACCACAATTAAAGGCCTTCTTGATCTCCCCGCATCTGTATTTATATAAACTTCATGGGTATCTGCATAGTAAGCTACATTCACCTGACTTGAAATCTTTCCCTTTCTTCTTGATTCTTTTATCTCTTCAACAAGAGTAAGGGGATCATCATGCTTCCCGATGAGCTTTCCATTGATATAAACGCTGGCTTCCATTTATACACCCCCTTCTTTTTCAATTTTTTTCACTCCCATATGAAACAGTACTTTCTCAAGTTCTTCTTCTGGAAATCCTGTCGAAAATTCACAGGCTAAAGCGAGGTTCTTCACAAGACCGCAGTTTGGTCCTTCTGGAGTCTCACTGGGGCAGATTCTTCCAAACTGAGTTGGATGTAGGTCTCTGGCTTCAAAGTGTGGCTGAGACCTCGAAAGAGGAGAAACTACTCTTCTGAGGTGGGAGACTACGCTGAGATAATTTGTCCTGTCTAAAAGCTGGCTTACTCCAGCCCTTCCTCCCACCCAGTTGCCAGTAGCAAGAGCATGTCTTATGCGCTCTGTGAGAACATCACTTCTTACAGCAGTTTTAACAAAAGGCTCCTTCCCTCTCACCACAGCCCTTTCAAGCTGATATTTTATGTCTCTTAAAAGATTGTAGAAAGCAACCCTGAAGAGATCCTCCATGAGGTCACCTGCCAAGCGCAGCCTCTTATTTGCATAATGGTCCTTGTCATCCTCCTCACGTTTTCCAACAGAAAGCTCAAGAAGTCTCACTACCATTCTTCCAAGGTAGTGAGCCTTTTTTAGCCTGTCATCTTTGTCCACGCCAATATGTGGTAAAAGATATCTATCGAGAGCATCCTCAGCCCTCTTCAGCCTGTAATCTCTTGTTTGACCGGGAGCTACCTTTTTTCCTATATACTCCATAGCTGCATCTCTGTCTGTAATATTGGCATACTCTTCAATGTTTATTAAAATATCATCCATAAGCTCTGGATCATCAGTTATTGTGTTAATAATCTCTTGATGGCTTCCAAGGCCAAGAGCGTACATTAAAATAATTAAGGGGATATCACCCGGAACAGAAGGAAAACTAACACCTATTAAACCATCCCTGTCACGTTGCACAGTTACAAGAGCTCTGAAGCCACCCCTCTTGGAGAAGACCTTGGAAACATCAGTTATCTTTGAAGAGCGGTCATTCTTTTCCAGCATTATCTTATTCGGTGCAAGATCCTCAATTGTAACAAGAACACGCTCAGAACCGTTAACTATAAAGTAGCCACCTGGATCAAGGGGATCCTCACCTATCTCCAAAAGCTCCTCAGTGCTCTTGCCATAAAGATTACATATTTTGGATTTTATCATTGTGGGTAGCATACCTATCTTTAATTCCTCAAACTCACCTTCCCTATCAGGTCTCTTGAGTTTCATCTCAAGAAAAACTGGAGAAAAGTAGCTTAGATTTCTAAGTCTTGCCTCATTTGGAGTTATTCTGTTCCTTGAACCATCAGCCTCTATAACCTCCGCCGGTTCTACTCTAATTTTACCAAGCTCAACCTCAATACCAACATCTGTTTCTATTATCTTATTCTCGTCGACTATTTGCTGTAATCTATTTTCAATAAAGTCATTGTAAGAATCTATGTGCTGCCTTACAAGCTCTCGCTTTTTCAAAAGAGACCTCAAAATTGGCTTTCTGTCCAGCAAAATCTCACCTCTTAAGGTTCAATAACCACTCTATAATATTTGCTCTCTCCAGCTGTTTTGCTTTTCCTTGTTATACATATAATATCCCCAACACTTGCCTTAATCTTCTTGACCATAGGATCATTTTTATATATCTTTGGAAGTTGCCCTCGGCTTATATTGAGCTTATCCAGCAGTTCCTTAGCCTCTTCTTCTGAAAGTACCTCATGCTTCGGAACAAGTTCATGTTTCGAAATATCCAATCTTCTTGCCATGAATACCCTCCTGGGCTTTAATAATCTATCCTCCCTGAGCATTTAGCGGGCCCGACGGGATTCGAACCCGCGACACCCGGCTTAAAAGGCCGGTGCTCTAGCCAGACTGAGCTACGGGCCCATACACAACCTGCGCTAGAAGAAAGAAAGCCCCGACTACTTCTGAACAAATATTTATAAAATGACGAAGCTACTTTAGAATAACTTAAACTGGTCATCACGGGGCTACCTCTCTTCTCAGGGGGGATTTTCATATTTTCTATAATTCTGGAGACGCCCTGGTCGGGATTTGAACCCGAGTCGCAGGAGTGACAGTCCTGCATGATAGGCCGGTCTACACTACCAGGGCAACATCCAGAGATGATAGGATTTAACCATCTTCTAAAATCTTCAATAATTATGAGGGGGCTGGCAGCGTCCTCGCCTTCCCGCGAGCTCGCGCATCGCAGTACAAGCGAGATCGCTGGAGGGCTTAACTTCCGTGTTCTAATGGGAACGGGTGTGGCCCCTCCGCTGTGGCCGCCATACCCTTCAAGTGACCTTTGCATACTAAATTCTTGCTTACTCTTTGCATTTTGCTTTTGGGCTCTTGCATAAAAGTTGGTGTAACTATTGCAAATATTATCGTAACAGGTACTGCGCAGGTTACCCGAAATTTATATTGTTTGGACAGATTCTGAATTCACAGGCTTTGCAGTTCCTTGGTGGTACCCTGAGTGGAGGCTCCCCCTTTATGTTCCTTACAAAATCGAAAGCTTCAGTTACACTGCTCTCCTCCCCTTCCAGAATAAAAGTTACTGCATGAGCTCTTCCAAGACTTCCTGCAGATATGGCATAGGCTCTGACCCCAAAGAGTATATCAAAAGCTTTCTCCTCTGTGATAATCTCTCCCGCCACAGGGAAAATCCCAACTGGTACTCCTGTTGAAAGTCTGACTTTTTCTATTCCCATTTTCTTTGAGAGTTCAGATATACTCCAGAGTACTGACTTTTCTATACCTGCAGGCACAATAATATCAACTCCCCTTGCCTTTGCAATGCCATAAACCTTTGCTATTGTGCCTCCAACATCACTCGCAAGCATAACACCTGCAGTTCCATCTCTATCAATGGCATTTGCTCCTTTTATAATCACATCTCCAGAATGCATTTTAGATATAATATCACCAACACTGGCATCCACAAGCCTCCCCTTCTCAAGAACCACCTCCTTTAATCTGAGTTTTGAAGGAAGAACACAACTCCCCTTTTCATCAAGATAACCGGCTATATACCTTGATTTATCAAGAGATTCTCCCAGAAGTTCTTCAGCAATGTAGGCATTAGTTGAACCAAGACCTATAGCCACAATTCCATCTTTTAAAGCCCTCTTAACTTTATTGTGTTCTACCACGGCTTTAGCTATAAGCCTCTTGGATTCTGTTGAAGATAGTGTTATTTGAGCAAGCATGTTTAAAGAGAACTTTTTATTTTTTCTACAGTCTTCTTTGCCTGTACTCTTATATATCCAAGATTTATACTCGGCTCAGTGAAAAATCCGAAAAACACATCGCCAGCATTCATTATGAAAAGTTTACCATTCTCAGCCTCAGTCATTACATTGTAAACCTCACCAAAGCCAGCAGTCGAAGAAACCTCCTTGGCTGCATTTAGTAGCTGTGTCATAAGTCCACCGGCAGCCTCCTGCTCTTCCATAGACATATTTGGAGCATGAGATGCTATAAGCAGGCCATCAGCATCCATAATGCCGGCAGCAATTACTCCTGAATTTTTAACAAAATCCACAATTATTCGCTCTAAAATCTCCTGCATAACAACCACTCCTCAATATTTAATTCCAGCTCCTTTTGCCTTATTAATATTATCTATATACTCCCTTAAAAGTTTTTCCAGATTCCTGTAAAAATTATCCACATCAGCAATCCTGTTTACAACCACAATCAGATAACCATTATCCAAAAAAGCAACTACTACTGTAGCTTTATCAGTGTCCACCATAACTGTATTTATATTTCCATAGTTTATCATGGAGGAGGTTTCAAGAGAAAATATACGTATCTCATTGAGCTTCCTCAACACCTCAGAACAATCTTTTGAACTCCTTTCAGGATAAATCATATTACTGTCTCTGTCTATAAAATAAACTTTCCCAACTCCATCAATTTTCCCTATTTCCAGAGAAAGAAGCCTTATAGCCCCTTCAGCATCAATTTTACCTTCTCTTATCTCCTTTAATCTAACTTTCCATCTGAGAGGAAGCATCCCTACATTCTCTCCTTTATATACTCTATTTTACAACCAGTCTTCTCAGCAACCTTTTTAACAGTATCAACAGCCACCTCCCTATCCTCTTTACTGCCAACAAGATAAAAGCGCATAATTGAAGGCATCCTCTCTTCAACACCAGCCTTAAGAGCAGCAAAACTTACCTCCACATGCATTACTTCTACATCCAGGTCTCTTATTGCCTTTTCAAGTTCAAATATAACACCTTTCTCAAGTATATGCCCGACCATCCTTATCTCAGTCTTGGGTTCTAACAAACAATCACCTCAAAGCTATTATGTAAAGGTAACAATATAATTTTTACTTAACTGTAATCTCCAGCATGTAATATTCTGGAGATAATTTTTTATACTTATCCGAGATATTAAAAATTAGAAATGATAGCCTCTGAATATGATAGTAACCTGGAATATATATGTTGTAATATATTGCCGGGGTGGGAGAGGTATTTACATAAAGAAATGTTATGGGAAATATTTAATAGAACAGAAAACAATATATATTTTCGTGCCCTGCTCGGCAGTGTGGTGTACCCATGATTGATAAAGTTGAAACAGGAATATATGGTCTGGATGAGATGCTTGAAGGAGGGTTTCCCGGAGGTTATACTATCCTGATATCGGGTGGTCCAGGTACTGGAAAGTCAACCCTTGCAATGCAATTCCTGATAAATGGTATTGAGAGGGGAGAAGAGGGCATATATATAACTTTTGAAGAGAGACCAAAAGATATAATAAGAAACTTTTCCCAGTACGGCTGGGACCTGAGTAATATATATATTATAGGGGTTGTAACTAAAAAATCAAGTTTTGTGCCTCCTGTTGATTATGTCACTGATGTTGAGGGTGAAGAGAAAAACTACAGAGAATATACTCCCAAGAACTTTTCAGTTGACCTTCTCAGAGATATTATAATAGAGGAAGTTAAAAAAAGAAATGCCAAGAGGCTTGTTATTGACTCGCTACCTGCCCTTGCGTTGCATTTTGATAGTGAAACAAAGATAAGAGAGGAAATCTTAGGGCTTGTCAACCTCCTGGCAGAGCTTGAGTGTACCTCCCTTATTCTTACAGAGATGCCAATGGATGGTAAGGGTATAAGCAGATATGGTATTGAGGAATTTCTTGTGCATGGTGTTATAGCACTTTACAATATCAGAAAAGGTAGTGAGAGAGTAAGGGGACTTGAGATTCTTAAAATGAGAGGTACTAGGCATAGTAAGAAAATCTGCCTCATGGAGATAGGAGCCTCAGGAATAGAAGTATATCCCAGTGAAAGTCTCTACAGCGAGGAATATTAATGGCAAGGTTTTCGTTCTTATCCACAGTATTACTGAGAAGTAGAAGGTCAGAATCAAAGGTGCATTCCTGAAGCAAACTGGATTATTCTTTACAGACAGAACTGCTATATTGCCTGGCTGTATAATCCACACAGAATTAGAGTGGTCAAAGTTATCACATCTCAAGTCATACAGGATTTTAACAGGTCTAACCAGTATTGCCCATACAACATATTTCTCAAAGTGGCAGATTAAATTAATTCCTGCCCTATACACTTTCAGTATTGTTGTGCATTCCCTCCAGTAACTGGCCTGGGGCTAAAGGCAAAAGGCGGAATTGGTGGAGGGAGCCTCGCCTTTTCAGCAATAATTCCTATGACTGGCAGCACAGCCAGAGATATATTTGTCTCTATAGCCACTCTAACGTCAAGAGGCAGCATATTATATTCCTGGTAGCTCCAGATGTCAAAAATTTTCTGTATTTCATCAGTACTTTCATGGCTGACAAGCACCATAATACTGCAGTCGATAGTCCCTATCTCCTTTCTTCTGCCACCCTCCTCCTCATAGTATCCAATAGAAATTCTATGTCTACTGCGAATTGAGTTAAGATTGTAAAGTTCAGGTGGCTGAGTTGTATGGTTAATGTCGATTCTGATATCACGCATTGTAGTTCTAATATCAGGAATTTCAATACTGGTACTTATTTCAAGCTTTTTTACAAGTATCTCTATACGCATTCTCACAACTCCCTGCACGACCCATAACTCTATCCAGTATCAATTTTATTTTTCCTGCTGTAAAGATTCTTATGTAAAAGCTGCAAACACAACCTATTTCCATGGTTTCCTCTCAGACAATAACAATCAATGCTAAATATCCCAATTTACTTAACCCTTTAGTAATCTCTCCACTTCACCCATAGTTTCATCAGGATTTCTGTAATATTTTTTAATCCATTGATAAACTTCTTCAAACTTGTATATATCCTTGTATATCAGGAAATCAAGAAGAAGTTTTCTTCTTTCCTTCTCATTTATTAACTCTGAAGAAGGCATTGCAGTCTTTTCTGAAAGTTTTCTGTACAACACAGGTGGAGTTCCTGTCGGTACAACCTCATCCCTCTCTGGATCATACTCATAAATTTTATTCAGGAGTACTCTGTCCATCTCAATACCTGCTACCTCTGCCACTTCACTTATCCTTCTCAGAGTTTTTCCTTTCATAGTTATTCTATTTTGCATTACAATAATATCGAGGGCTGGAATCATAATATAGGGAACATTCATTGGTGGGTTTGTTAGTCTTGTTATGGTCTCCATGGCAGTATTGGCATGTAATGTGCCCATACAACCTTCATGTCCTGTATTCATGGCAGTGAAAAGAGTGCTTGCCTCTTCACCTCTAACCTCACCCAGGATTATCCTGTCTGGACGCATCCTCAGGGTATTAATAAGAAGTTGATTAAAATCAACTCCACCTTTTCCTTCTGGATTTGGTAGCCTTGTCTCAAGCCTTACCTTATGTTTAACTGGAAGCTGAAGCTCTGCAGTATCCTCAATTGTAATTACTCTATCTTCCGGAGGAATAAAAGAGCACAGCACATTTAGTGTGGTGGTCTTACCCGAGCCTGTGCCACCGGCAATAAGTACATTTGCTGCTTTTGTTCCAAGTCCATCAACAGCCAGCCATAAAAAGGCTGCCAGCTCTGAGCTAAGAGTCCTGAATTTTAAAAGATTTACTATTGAAAAAGCTTCTTTTTTAAATTTTCTTATAGTTATTGTGGGGCCATCAAGGGATGGGGGAGTAAGTGTGGCATTTACTCTTGAACCATCACTGAGCCTTGCATCAAGAAGAGGATTTGCCATATCAATTGTTCTACCACAACTTCTGGCAATCCTCTCAATAACCTTCACAATCTCTTCCCTGTTTCTATAGACCAGGTTGCTCTCACACATCCCATATTTCCTGTGAACCACAAAAACTGGTAATTTTTCACCAATAACCATTATCTCTTCAAGATCATCATTCTCAAGAAGAAGGTCAAGATAACCATAACCATGCATCTCCCTGAGGATATAATCCACTATTACCTCTGCCTTTTCTTTATCTATATTAACATTGTATCTGCCAAGCTCAAGTTCATCTACAATTAAACTTAAAATTATATTTCTTTCTTCCTCACCGCCAATCCTTCCATTCAACTCTGAAGAAAACTGCTTTATTGCTTTATTTTTAATAATATCTATAAAAATTTCCTCTTCTTTTGAAAAATCTGGTATATCTATGAGTAACTTCTTACCTTCCTCATCTTCAACTACTTTGTAACCCTGAGCCTCATAGAGTATATTCATCAAGTTAATATTATAA
>CAZCRG010000002.1:0-54526 GCA_964501105.1 Candidatus Hydrothermarchaeota archaeon
GCTACAGAACCTACCTTGACCTTAACTGCGGCGACATGTACCTGAGGAAGAAGTTCAATACCAGTGGCAATGGCAGTTATACTCTGAAAATAGCCTCTGATGATGGTGTTGATGTCTGGATAAATGGCAATCTTGCCCTGAATCGCTCTTCTGATATACACGGTGCCTCCTACTGGAGCTATCAGGTTGACATAACACCCTATGTTGTACCGGGTGAGAACACAATAGCTGTATTACTCAGAGACAAAGGCTGTGGTGGTAACTACTTTGATGCCCAGCTTGTGAAAACTGAGACTGGAGCTATATCTGAGCTGAACTACTCCTATGGAGACCTTGTTACCTTCAATGCCACACTGAAGAATATAGGCAAGGGCAACATCTCCACCACCACCTTATATGTTAGATTTGGTGTTGACTCAAGCTATTCCTATGTCTCCACAACTACGGCTCTTCCAGCCAATGGCACTGCCAATGTGCTCTACACCTGGCGTGCCCAGCCGGGTACTCATACACTCACTGTTGATGCGGACGTCCAGTACTACTATAACGTCCCGACAATAAAGGAGAGCAATGAGTCAAACAACAGATACCTGGCAAATCTGAGCTATATCCCCTATCCTGACCTGATAGTGGAAGATGTAAGCTATTCACCTTCTACCTTTGTAACTGGTGACAAGATAACCTTAAAAGCCACAATAAGGAACAATGGCACGGGTAAGATAATATCCAATGGCAACTACTACGAGAGGGTAGACTTTAACATAGATGGGAGTAGTGTATGTTACTCCTATGTGTATGCAGATTTATATCCTGGAGAGAGCTATAATCTCTCCTGCCAGTGGACAGTAACACCAGGCTCTCACACCCTCAAGGCAAAAGTGGACACTTACAATGTTATACAGGAAAGCAACGAGACCAACAATGAGAGAGAAATAAATATTGCTACAGTAGAGGCACCAGATTTAATTGTTACCAATATCACCTGGAGTCCTGCAAGCTTTATTACTGGCGATACAATAACTCTAACTGCTGAAGTAAAGAACATAGGTAAGGGAAATCTTTCATCAGGCTATCGATATGTTGCCTTCTATGTTGACGGCACTTATATTGGAGCGCCCTACAGGTACATATCTCTGGGAGTAAATGATAGCTTTACAGTAAGTATAAACTGGGTTGTGAAGCCAGGTAACCATACTATTAAAGCTCTTGCAGACTCCAACAATGCTGTACCCGAGAGCAACGAGACCAACAATTTCCTTGAGGTCCAGCTACCTGTGGTAGAGGCTCCTGACCTTATAGTAGAGAACATCACCTGGAGTCCTGCAACCTTTATTACTGGTGATACCATAACCTTCTACGCTGTAGTTAAAAATAATGGTACTGGAGCTATTTCGAACTATGGCAGATATACTCATTTATATATAGATGGTTCCAATATAGGCTACGCCTACAGTAATTTGCCCCTTTCTCCTGGAGAGAACCAGACCCTCGCAGTACAGTGGAAGGTTACTCCGGGTAACCATACAGTAAAAGTATATGTAGATTCCTACAACTATATACCGGAGAGTAATGAAAGTAACAATATTCTTGAAGTTCTCCTGCCAGTAGTTGAGTTTCCAGATTTAGTAGTTGAGAACATATCTTGGAGTCCTGCAGTTTTCAAATCTGGGGAGAGTGTTACTTTTACAGCAACCATAAGAAATACAGGCAATGGAAGTATCTCTTCAGCAGGCAGGTATGTGAACTTCTATATCGATGGCTCTTACATAGGTAATAATTATAGCTATTCTTCTCTTGCATCCAATGCCACCTATACAGCTTCCAGAAGCTGGGTGGCAACTCCAGGAAATCATACACTGAAAGTATATATAGATTCAACCAACTCAATACAGGAAGTAAATGAAAGCAACAATATACTTGAAGTTCAATTACCACAGGTAGCCTATCCTGATTTAATTGTTACAAAAATAATCTGGTCACCTGCTAACTTCAGTGAAGGTGAGACAGTAACTATTACTGCAGAGATTAAAAATACTGGCACAGGTTCTATCGCCTATTCGCCAGAGTATGCTGGCTTCTATGTGGATGGTTCCTATATAGGCAATGCCTATAACTATACATCTCTTGCTCCCAATCAGAGCTTTACAGTTAGCAAGACCTGGGTAGCAACCCTTGGAAACCATACCCTGGAGGCTTTTGCAGATTACAACAATAAAGTACAGGAGTCCAACGAATCCAACAACAGGCTCAGTGTTGTCCTGCCTGCGGTTAAACTTTCAAACCTTGTAGTAAGTGGAATTGATTTTTCACCTGTCAATATTTCCGATGGGGAAATTGTAACTTTGAATGCAAACATAACCAACACTGGGGCAACCACATATAAGCCTTTCTATGTTGTATTTAAAGCTGATGGCAAAGCTTTTGCCACAAGGCTTGTAACAGGAATTAAATCAGGCTCAACAGTTGAGGTTTCTGCACCCTGGAAGGCTTATCCAGGAAATCACACACTTGAAGTAGTTACAGATGCTTACAGTGCAGTTCAGGAATCAAATGAAAGTGATAATACTCTTAATATAACTCTTCCAGAGATTTACACTTCTGACCTTTTTGTTCTGAATCTTTCCTGGGAGCCCTCCTCTTTCTCTGATGGTGATACAGTACTCCTCAGGGCACAGATAAAGAACAATGGTTCTACAACAAAGAGGAGTTTTTATGTCACTCTCAGAGCGGGTGGATACTCTGGAAAGGTTAGAGTTGATGGGATTGCCTCTGGAGAAGTAAAGAACATAACAGCCTACTGGAATGCAGTGGCAGGATTGAATGTTTTCAATGTAACAATAGATGAAGAGAACTACATAACAGAATTTAATGAGAGCAACAACAACAGAGCAGCCACTTTGCCCTATGTATTCAAGCCAGATCTAATAGTCAGTTCTATAACTTCCCCTGTGGTTATAACAGATGGTGATGATGTATTTTTCAACATAACAGTTGCAAACATCGGTCAGGGTAATTCCACAAGAAGAGCAGTGATAAGAGTTGAAATGGATGGTGCATGCCAGAATAGAACATGCACTTTCCCATGCATTAAGTCTCCTGACTATACCTATATAATACTCTCCCAGCTTCCAGCAGGGGAGAATACCACCCTTCAGACAATAACGCCCTGGAAGGCTTACTATGGAAATCACACAGTAAAGGCATGGGTGGACTTTGATAACAGAACTTCAGAGGCCAATGAATCAAATAATATTCTGAGTATAAATGTTACAGTAATTGACAACAAACCGCCTTATGTAGATTATATATCTATAGACAATGGTTCTATACTGGGCTCACTTTCAAATATAACTGTTAAGCTCTATGATGGCTATGGCTCTGGAGTAGACCTCAACAATTCTCTTATTGAACTCTTCTACAATGGAGTAAAAGTTACAGGACTGCAGTCTCTTTCTGACCACACTCTGGTATTTACTCCTTCTATTGCACTTGGTGAAGGAAGATATGATGTGAGGGTAAGGGCGAAAGATAATGTAGGACTCATAAATACGTCTGAATACTACTTTGAGATTGACAGAACAAAGCCTGTGATTTCCATTGCAGGTGTTACAGATGGTTCAGTTTATTCCTCGCCTGTTACACCCTCAGTTTCTGTAATAGATAATAATCTCAGGGAATATTCAATTAAAATAAATAATAATCCTTTCAAGAATGGCACCACATTAAGTACTGATGGAACCTATTCTCTGGTTGTTACAGCAACTGATAAAGCTGGAAATACTGCAGAGGCGATTGTTAATTTCTCAATTGATTTGAGACCATTAATGCCTTCAGGACTCACAGTTCAGCGCTTTGACTCTACAGCAGAATTAAGCTGGTATCCAAATGCTGAGAAGGATATAGTTGGATATAATATTTATATAAATGGCACGAAAGTTAACACATTACCGGTTGAGGTACCTTACTTCAGGATTGAAAATCTAACCAATACAAGCTATATTTTCCAGGTAAGTGCGGTTGATAAAGCCGGGCAGGAAAGTGAATTTGCCAATGCATCTCAGATACTTTTAGAGCTTCTTGAATATGGAAGCTCTGGTTATCTCCACAACAATATGCCAGAAAAGGTAAAAATAAAGATAATCAACCAGAATGACTATCAGATTGATATATCATCATATTTAATGGAAGTAATAAGTTCCTCTGGCATAGTAACCCAGAAGATTTCTGGTGATGGTTTTAAAGTGCTCCCAAGGAGTTCAGTTACAATTTCAGAGAATATTCTTACAAAGGATACTGTAAATCTCAGATTTACTGTAAACCTTTCTGATGGGACCCAGCTGGGCAGGCTTTTTGCTGTTAACATGAGAGAAGTTCAGCCTCTAAGGCTTGATGTGCCTCTACTTACAGAGAGCTATAGAGATGGCTTTGATATATACTTTACAAATAACGGCACAGTTCCCATAACAATTAAGGGTACAGAAATCCTTGTAGAACTACTTAACTATGATGGCTCTATTCTTTCAACAGGGAGGAGTGAATCTCTCTGGGTATATATACCACCAGGTAAGACAGAGAAAATAAGAGCCTTTATAAATATGCCAAGCGGAGAAAAAATCCATCTGGAGAATTTGAGCTTAAGGGTTTCAGTACCCTCCTATTATGGATATATGCTGGGACAGTATAGAGGCTCCACTTTCAATATAACTCAGAATGTCTCTTTCAGATATCTTACAAGAAAGCCTCTTGAAATCTACCCTGGCTCTCTCAGAAAGGGTATAACTTCAACAGTTGGAATTGTGTTTATCAACCAGGGTACTGATGACCTTATTTTGAGGCCTGGTAAAGCCACTGTATTAATAAAGGATGAGAATGGCACACTTTATGCTACAGGACATAGCGTTGTTAATTCTCTAATCAAACCAGGAGAAAGTAAGAATATTGATGTTAATGTCACCATGCCCACTTATACGCCAGATAGAGTTCTTGTGGAAGCCTATGTGAATGCCACCTATCTTACAATAGACAATACTGCTAAAGAACTTGTATTTAATGATAGCCTCTTCGTCTATACAGTAGAGCCACCCTACAATGCCAATGCCACCACCGATAAAAAGCTCTACAATATGAGTTCTCCTGTATTTATAAGTGGCTATGCCTTTGATAAAAATGGCTCACTGGCATCAAATGTTACATTAAAGCTTATAATCTCAAGTAAGGGCTTCAGAAGGACAGTATTTGTTAAGACAGCACAGGATGGTAGCTACAACTACACCTTTGTACCAGCGGCTACTGAGTCTGGCACCTATATTGTAAGTGTTACCCATCCAGAAGTGAATGTGCTCGAGACTGATGCAGAGTTTGAAATACTTGGACTCTATTTGCCCATGCTTCCTGGAAAACAGCTTGAGCCCTATGGGCCTCTCTATCACGTTGAGATGTCCAAGAACAGTCAGACTTCAGGAAAAGTTAAGATATACAATCTTGGTGTTTCCACACTCAACGGGATAGTGTTATATGCTGTTGATGAGAATACTGCTGATAGTGTAACTCTTACTGTAAATTCAACACCCTTCACTCTTGCCCCTGGAGAGAGTAAATCTGTTGAAATAAAGGTGAGCAGTGGATTCAATGCACCTGACAATGCCAGCTTTAAAATCTATGCTGTAAGTTATGAGGGTGCTTACTATGAGATTCCAGTAAATATAAAGCTTTATCCAGCCACGCCGCAGATTTATCTCACTCCCTGGAATATGCAGATGGGCATAAGGCCTGGAGATGTAAGGGCTGAGTCAATCAAAATTGAAAATATAGGGCATGATGTTCTCAGGAATATAAGTATAATCCCGCCAATCAATTCCTGGATAAGGGTTCTGGATAATAATATAAGTGACATTGAGCCAGGTGAAAGTGCAGTTATAAATCTTCTCATAGCACCACCTGATAACCTGCCATTGGGTGTGTATGAGGACAACTTCACAATAGTAAGCTCAAATCACCCAGACACTTTATTCAGGTTCAGATTCTTTGTGACTTCTGCTCTTTCAGGAGACTTGAAAATAACAGTAAAGAACCAGCTTGGCGATGTTTTGCCAGGTGCAGATGTGTCTATAATAGACGAAGCTACCTACACCCAGAGCTTCAACCAGAAGACAGACTCCAACGGAACTGCTCACTTTACAGGTATACCCAGTGGGAGATATCAGTATAGGGTCAGGATACCTCACCACTCAGATGTGGTTGGCACTGTGGATATTGAGCCGGGAGTTACCACTGAGATAGAGGCAGTGGCACACTTCTCCTTCCTGGAGGTTGAGTGGAGTGTAGTACCCACCAGAATTAAGGATGTTTATGAAATAACCCATAATATAACATATGAGACAAAGGCTCCTCTGCCCTATATCAAGATGGACTACACCTTTGATGATATTGTAATTGCTCCCGGTGGAGTTTATCATGGAAATGTGACAATAACAAATATGAATGACATTGTTTCTGCTTTCAATGTAACTCCTGTGATAAGGGGTATATCTTCTGAGCTTGTCTCAATTGAGTTTGGAGTGGATGTAATCCCTGAGCTTAAACCTCATCAGAATGTCACCATACCCTTTGTTGTAAAGCTTGCCACCCACCATTCACCAAGAGTAAAAGCCTGTGACTCCTTCACAATAACTATAACCCTACGTTCAGAGAAAAAGTGCATATACTCAGTAAATGGTAAAAATGTTTATGCCGATGTTCCTGTTGATACATTGACCATAAGGCTGAATGTTGCCTGCCTTGAGGCGGTGAGAGACACTGCTATGTGTCTTGTTGATATTGGAACTGCCTGTCAGGGCTCAACTGCTGTAAAGGTTGTAAAGGCTGGAGCAGATACAGCTGTAAGTCTGACAAATGGAGATGCTCTTGGTGCTGCAGCCAGTGCTGGATCAGCTTTACCTGGTAGTGCTGGTACTTTTTCAAGCTGTTTCAAGGCTGCAAAAGACTGCTATACTAGCAGTATGTGCAATGGCTGGGCGGTTGGAGATTGTGTTGCCGGCTTAGCAAGCTGTGCAACTCCCTGTGGGTCCTGTATTTCTGCGTTGAACTCCTGGGCAAAGTGCTTCTTCCAGGATGAATGCTGCGATGAACCCTCGCCACCACCTCAGCCAAAGTATGTGCCACCAGCTCAGCCTGTTGCAGTAGGCGGTGGTTTTGGTGGCGGCGGCTTTGGCGGTGGCGGCTGGGGCGGCTGGTCTCCTTCACCCTATAAGGTTGGTGATTGTATTACAAGCCCCACTACCCAGTGTATAAAGATTAAACTTGAGATTAAACAGGAGCTGACTCTTGAGAGGCAGGCTTTTGATGCCATGCTCAGGCTGAAGAATGTCAGGCCTGATTATGATATGACCAACATATCTGTAAGAGTTATAATAAAGAACAGCACAGGTGGTATTGCCAATGACAAGTTCTTCATGAGAGTGTCAAGTATTGATGGTATGGAGAATGTTGACAATGGCACTTTGCCTGCAGCAGACCAGGCTGAAATTCACTGGTTGATTATTCCCACACCTGGTGCTGGTGGTAACTCTTCAGCTGGCATAAAGTACACTGTTGAAGCTGAGATAAATTATACTATAAAAGACAAGACCTTCAACCTCACAACAATACCTGATGATATAACAGTGGAGCCCATGCCCATGCTCACCCTTGACTATGTTCTGCCCTACAGGGTTTATGGCGACGATCCCATGACTCAGGGCATAATTGAGCCACCTCAGCCCTTTGTCTTTGGAGTCAGGGTTAACAACTCGGGCTATGGAACAGCCTATAACCTCGCCATAGATTCAGCTCAGCCCAGGATAGTTGAGAACTATGGTGGAGGTGTAATAGACTTCAAGCTTCTTGGTGCCTATGTAGATGGAAAGCTTGTTGAAAACAATCTCAAGGTTACATTTGGAGATCTTCCACCTCGCTCCTGTACAACAGCAGGATGGCAGATGCTTGTGAGTGTAACGGGTAACTTCAGTGAGTACAACGCCAGCTTCACTCACAGCGACACCCTAGGAGGCAAGGCAACCTCCCTGATTAAAGAGATTAAAACCCATGTTCTGATTAAAGAGTTCATGAACGACAGGGCTGGAAGGGACACCATGTTTGACTTCCTCATTGACAATGTCACCCAGAGAAATGAGAGTGATGGAATACCTGATTATATTATTGATTCCCAGTGTATGGATGAGCCAATTTACAATGTAAGTGCCATTGTAAGTGGAGCACCAAGTATGCCTGATATGAAATTTGACATAGTACTCAACAATACCCTGGGAGAAAACTGGATATATGCCTCTGTACCAGATCCTATGGCTGGGAGATATGAGATTGCCAGAGTTGTAAGAGAGGATGGAAAAGTTCTGAATCCTCTAAACTTCTGGATAAGAGAAGGAAAGGTTCATATAGTTGATCATGACAGTGTTGAGAAATACACTGTATTCTACAAGATTCCGCCAAATATTACAAAGGTTGTTGTAGAGCCTGGAGCAAACTATGCAAAAGTTTCTTGGTGGGTTAATAAGCCTGCTTATGGAGTTGTCAGACTGGGTGAATCTCCAGAAGCATTAAATTCAACAGTTGAGGATAAGAAGGCATTGACCTACCATAACATTAAAGTTGAAAATCTCCTGCCCAACAAGACATATTATCTTGCCATAAACAGTACAGACTTCGTAGGAGTTTCTGGTGAAGTTAAGACACTGAGCTTTACAACAGTTCCTGCTGGTGACCCTGACTTTACAATAGTTTCGATGAGTGTAACTCCTTCTACACCTGTTGATGGCGATACAGTCAATATTTCAGTTGACATTCTAAACTATGGTAATCTTTCAGTAACAGAGCCTTTAAATGTAACTCTCTCTATAAATGGCTCAGTTTATTCAAAGAATATATCCATGTATAACAAGTCTGGAGCAAGGGTTAACTTCTCCTTTATAGCTTCTGCTGGTAATTACACAATAACCTGCGAGGTTGACCCGACAAATCTGATAAATGAGAGTGATGAAACAAACAACAGGTACACCATAAATCTTCAGGTTGCCCAGTTTGACATATTTCCACCTGTCATTTCAATCACTTCGCCACTCAATGCAACTTATAATACTGCTGCAATAAACCTGACAGTTACTACAGATGAGCCTGCAAATGTGAGCTACTCTCTGAATGGCGCTTCCAATATAAGCTTATACAATCTAAGCAAATATGGAAATGTAGTAATTTCTGCTCAGGAAGGTAATAACTCCATAATAGTTTATGCAGTTGATATTAAGGGCAACATTAACTCTTCAACAGTTTACTTCACCCTTGATACTATATCACCTTCTATATCCTTTGTCTCACCCACT
Source organism: Candidatus Hydrothermarchaeota archaeon (assembly GCA_964501105.1). GTDB lineage: Archaea > Hydrothermarchaeota > Hydrothermarchaeia > Hydrothermarchaeales > BMS3B > BMS3B. The sequence continues at coordinate 9,375 of CAZCRG010000002.1, forward strand.
CCATTTAATGGTACAACACTGAATGTAAGCTATCTACTTGTGAATATTACAGCCACTGAAGATCTCAATAAGGCTCTACTCAACTGGGACGGTAGTAACTATACAATGAGTGGTTCTGGCAGAGGCTGGTACTACTATTTAACTGGAGTAAGTGCTGGTGTTCACACCTATAAAGTAATTGGAGTGGATACAGCAGGAAACTATAACACTACAGAATTACGAACAATTACAATAGGTACAGCAGTACAAGACACCACACCACCTGTAATAATAATCCATTCACCCATGAATACAACCTACAACACGAGCTCTGTGCCACTGGAAGTGTCTGCCAGTGAGTCAATTTCTTCCTGGTGGTATAGCCTTGACAGTGGAGTAAACACGAGTTTCACGCCCAATACTTCAATATCCAATCTTTCTTCAGGGGTTCACACTCTATTTGTATATGCCAATGACACCTCTGGCAACACAGCAAGCAGGTTTGTAATATTTAATATTTCTCTACCTTTAGATGTCACACCACCTTCTATAACCTTTGTTTATCCAACACCTGCCAATGCTTCAGTAAGTGGTACTGATAGCATATATGTGAATATCACAGCTTCTGAGGTTCTTGACTCTGCAATTCTTGAGTGGAATGGCACCAATTACACAATGACTGGTTCTGGTAGTAACTGGTATATCAATATAACCGGCCTATCCAGTGGAGATTATGAATATAGAGTCTTTGCGAATGATACCTCTGGTAATATTGGGATTAGCCAGTTGAGGACTGTAACAGTTAGTATATATCAGCCTGACACAACTCCACCGGGTATAACCTTCACGGTACCCACACCGGCAAATGGTTCTACTATCCATACAAACTATATCTATATAAATATAACAGCCACAGAGCCCCTGAGCTATGCAGGCGTTGTCTGGAATGGAACAAGTATAGCTATGCTGGGCTCAGGCACTAACTGGTATGTAAATATTACAGGGCTTTCACCTGGTAACTACACCTTTACAGTTGAAGCATACGACACTTCAGAAAATATGGGTATAGCTGAGCTTGGAATTACAGTTGTTGACACTCAATCTCCTCAGGTTGAGATAATATCTCCTGTTAACTCCACTTACTCCTCTGGAAATATCTCCCTGATAATAAAGGTTGGTGACAACTTTGGAGTTTCCTCTGTTGTTGCCAGTGTAGATGGTATAAATACCTCTCTGGGTTACTCCTCAGGCTATTACACAGCCAATCTTAATCTGGGCAATGGTCTTCATAATATAACAGTTTATGCAGTTGATATAGCAGGTAATCTTAATACTACAGAAGTATACTTTACAGTTGATACCACATTGCCAGATACCACACCACCTTCTATAATATTAAAAGCTCCTAACTTTGTTGAGCTGGGAGTGAACTTCTCAGTAAATATTACTATAAATGAACTTCAGCCGGATAACTTCAATCTAACAAGGAATGGAAGCACAGTTACTTCAGGTAAATATATGAGTGGTGTGCCCATAGTAATTTCAGAGAATAGCATATTACTCGGTTCTGGAAACTTTACCTATGTAATCTGTGCTCTTGATAGCTTTAATAACACTGCCTGTGCAAATGTCACAGTTGTTATCCAGGATACCACGCCACCTTCAGTTGGAATACTAACCTACAATGGAACAGTGTCAGGTGTATCTATAGTGGAGCTCGGTGCCACCAGTGCCTATGTCAACTTTACAATTTCAGACATCCAGCCTTTAACCTACAATATTACAGTTAATGGTACATCAGTGGCAGCCAGCAATTATACAAGTGGAGATACTATAACAGTACCGGTTAATACATCCAAGACGGGAGTATACAACTATTCCATAGTGGCTATTGATAGAGCAGGTAATATAAGAACAGGTAGTGTGCTTGTTACTGTTAAAGATACAAAAGCTCCATTAATATCAATAGTTTCGCCTGTAAATACTACTTATACCTCCTCTACAGTTTCTATAAATATAACTGTATCAGACCTCTCAGCTATCTCCAGTGTAAAATATAGCCTTGATGGAAGTGCAAATATAACATATACTGGTACTACTCAGCTTTCAGGATTAAGCAATGGTGCTCATAAATTAGATGTTTATGCTTCTGACATCTATGGCAATATTGCAGTAAGTTCTGTTGTCTTTACTATTAACACAACAGTACCTGTTACGCCTCCAGTACCAGTTAAATTAACTCTTATATCGCCCTGGAATACCACCTATGGTTCAGCTAATGTTAATCTCACCTGGTCAATAAATATTCCATTTTTGAGTGCAGAGTATATCCTTGATGGTGGAGTTCCAAAGGCAATTACAGGAAATACCACCCTAACAAATCTCAGCTCTGGAGTACACAACCTCACTTTGAGGATAACAGATAATAGCCTTGGTGTAACTTCAACTTCAGTGGTGTTTACAGTTGACACTTCCCCACCAGTTGTAAAAATTGTGTATCCAATGAACAACAGTAGAATAAGCATTCTGAGAAACTATATAAATATGAGTATAGTTGATTTCACAGGAATAGGCAAGTTCCAGTTATATCATAATGGCAATATAATTTATTCATGGAGTAAATCTACAGCCAATATTAAGTATCGTACATTATTGTTTAAACTCAGAAATATTACACCCGGAGAGAACAATATTACTATAGTTACGTCAGACATTTTCAACCACAGTAGAGAAGTCTCAGTCAACTTTACGGCCTTCATACCAACTCTGAGAGAAAAGGTCAATGTAACACCCTTTAAGAGAATAAAGGTGAATAAGAGTCTGGAGAATATATCAGTTGAGCTTGAGATGATAGTGAAGAATGTTACAGGCACAGTGGATATAACAGTAAATGGCAGTACAAATGTAAGTTTCCTTGAAAAGAACCTTTCAAATAGAGACTTCTCAGCTTTTGCTATAGTAAATAACAGAACTCCAGTTGAAAGATTTATTAAGATTAACCTTTCGGGTGTTGTAAATGAGACAGAAAATCTGAGTTCTGTTGTAATTAAAGTATACTTCACACTGGCAGACCTTGATGCCAATGGCAATGGTACAGTTAATCTAACCACACCTGAAGTGGGTGATATTAATCCTGACTCACTATATCTCTACCGCTACTGCTCAGCCACAGGTATATGGCAGGAGATACCCCATGGTGGAGGTATACTGAAATGTGGAAATGAGACAATTACAGTCTATAATAGCAGTGTTAATACCTCTTCGCTGTATGTATGGGCAAATCTAAGTCACTTCAGTGTGTATGGTATAGCAGGTAGTGTATTTGGAGGCTCTGGCAGTGTGTATGGAGGCTCTGGTAGTGTATCTGTGAGTGGAACTTATGCTGCTGGAGGAATAGTTGAGCATTCTCTCTCCATAGGAAATATTGGTGATATAAAGGTGCTTGCAGGTAAGGTTATAGAGATTGCTGTACCTATTTATTCTACTGCCAAGGAGACAGGTGTTGATATCCTTATTTCAGGACTTCCAGATGGATGGACATCAGATAAACTTAGTGGATTGTCTATAGAACCCGGTGAAAATAAATATAAGATTAAAATCAAAATACCAGAAGACATCTCTGGCAACTACACCCTTAAAGTTAAAGCTGAAACCTGGTTTGGCAAATTTGAGAAGCTATTTAGAGTTACAGTACTCAAGCCACCTGAGAGTGTTTCAGAGAAAATAGAAGAAATGCCTGTCATTGTAAAATCTCCAGAAGAAGTTGAAAAGAAGACACAGCCTCCAGAAGAACCAGAGATAAAGGCACAGGAAGTTCCAGAGACAGAGAAGCCAGAGGAGCTTATAGAATTACCCTCAGAGGAAGAGAAGAAGCCCGGTGGAATATGTGGACCCACTTCCTTAATATTTATAGCCCTCTTGGTTCTTGTCTTCAGGAGGAGGGCACCTAACTGATTTCTTTTCAGTTGGAAGAGTAAATTCAAAAACTTTAAGTAATGGTTAATGGTTATTAACTTCAATGGAAACTTTTGATGAAATATTTTCAGTGCTTAAGAGTAAAACGAGGAGAGATATTTTAAAGCTACTCATGAAAGAAGATATGCACGTTTCGGGTATAGCTAGGGCTCTAAATATTTCAGTACCCCAGGCTTCAAAACACATAAAAATACTTGAAGAAAAAGGTCTTGTTGATAAAAAAACCTTTGGCAGGACTCATGTACTGAGGACAAAAACTGAGAATATTTATAAAATTTTGGATTATTTTGCGGAAGAATATGAGGTTGAGGTAGAAGAGGGAACAACAGTTCTTGATGCTCTCAAGCAAATAGCTGGTATAAGAATAGAAAGTTTGGGAGAAAGGAATTTTGTTGTAAGTGTTGATGGTGAAGATGGATATTATGTCTATGAGGTCAATGGGAAACTACCCAATATTTCGATGGATAAATATAAGTTGAAGGATGATGTGGTGATTGACCTCAAGAAGATAATCCACGTTAGAAAAAAAAGAATGGATATAAAAGTCAGGAAGTCCTGACCCAATTCACAATATTCTCCCCGAGTTTCTTGTTATCTACTTCTGTTATAAACTTGTTTATCAGGGGTGCATCGTCTGAAATAACAAGTACTTCTCCTTTGCCGTAGCTTACCAGCTGCACGAGGCTAAAGCTTCCAGAAACTTCTCCCTTATCTCTTACGCCATTCATATTTCTGTCTAACCAGGCTTCTGGAGAAGTTGAAACAAGGCTATTACCCCTTGATATGTTAAGAATCCCCCAGGCACCATAAAAACTAACTTCTGAAATTCCATGAGTTATGGGATGCTCTGTGATATTTCTGGCTATAAAATCCTGTGCTCTTCCAAGATTATCTTTTTCAGCAACGATTCCACCAAGTTTTATTCCAAAGGCATCAAGGAGATTTTTTTGCATTGGATAAACATGGACGAGTATAATAACTTTACCTCCCTGATTTACATATTTTTTAATTGATTCAACTTCTTCCTCAGTGTAATCAGTCATTGAACCAGCTATAATATAGGCTTTTGCTTTTTTAAGCTTTGAATAGCTTGCTTTTGTGTCCAGTATGTCTACATTGTATCCTGCATCTTCAAACAGACTGTTAAACTTTGAGTATCCCATGGGTCTTGCGTCTAAAGGCATAAAGATTTCACCATGAGAGTAATCAACCAGTACAGTTTCACCTGATCCTAAACACCCTGATAAAACAAGTATAATAAAAAGAGCAGTTATAGTTCTCATAAGAACATAATTAAATTATAACATTGAAAAAATACTAATCCAGGAAAGACTCGAGATTTTCTGCCACACGAGCCACCTTCCCCAGGTATTCTTTTTTGGTATAAATACCAATACTCCAGTAACTCTTCTGTGCAACTTTTAGCACACCTACAAGAGGTGATTCTTCTTCAATTTTGAATATTTTTCCATCTTTTTCTATTAGTGCGTCCATTTCTCTATACTCTGGCTCAGGAGGAATATCAAGAATAATATATTTCTCTTCAACACCTGCTTCTTCTCCTATCTCTCTTTCAATCTTTTTTATCTTCCTTACATCTTTCCTGAGAGAAAACATTTTCTCTCTCAGCACAGGTGATAAATCATGCCAGCCTTTAATTAAAGCTTTTTTAAAGAGTTTTCTCAAATCAAGTCTTTCACCTATTTCCCTGAGGTAACCAGTCGAATTCCTTAAAAGGCTGTGAATTTCTATATCGTCAAGCTTTATCATGGTCTCAAAGTCAATTATACCCTCCTGAATTGCATATTCAGTAGCTTTTAAAAACATGGCATCAGCAATTCTGGAGGTATGATGAAGATAAACACTTGGAATCATTAGAAATCTTGCTACAAGTAGACCTTCTATGGCTCTTAATCCTCTGTAACTAAAAACAAGGTTTCCATTAGAAAGTTTCATAGTATTTATAAGTCTGTGGAGGTCAATAATACCATAACCAACTCCAGTATGGTGTGCATCTCTCACGAGATAATCCATTCTATCTATATCAACTTCACTGGATATTATTTTGCTGAGATAGCCTTTCTTTCCAGATATAATATCAGTCAATTCTTTAATATCAATACCTTCTCTCTCAAGTGCTATTGTAATTTTTGAGTTTTTAATGGTTTCAATGGAAAGTTTCTCGTGAGATATTTTGAGGTATCTTGCCAAGAGTTCTTCACTAGTATGTGAAAGAGGTCCATGTCCAACATCATGGAGTAGAGCAGAAAGACGAATTAGAACTTTTTCCTCTCTGTTAAGGTGAAGTCTTTCTGCAATTTTACCTGCAAGATGCATAGCTCCAAGTGAGTGTTCAAATCTTGTGTGGTTGGCGCTGGGGTAAACAAGATTTGTCAATCCAAGCTGTTTTATTCTCCGGAGCCTCTGAAATTCTGGAGTATCCACAACCTCAATTTCTAAGGGAGTGAGGAAGATATCGCCGTGGATGGAGTCCCTTATTACCTTCTGGCTCATAAAAAGATTTTGATTTTATAATATAAAAATTCAGCCATAGCAGGAACCTAATCAAGATAGCAGATGCCTGAATGGAGTGAATGGATATTTTTGGCAACACTCTTGGCAATTTTGGGGAATTTGTAGGCCATATCACTTACTGTGATAATTCCGGCAAGCTTACCATCTTTTGTCACTGGCAGTTTTTTTATTTTCTTTGAACCCATAATACTGGCTGCTTCACTAGTATCCATGTTGTAGTCAGCAGTAATTAGCGGGCTGCTCATAATTTCTCTTGCTGATGTTGTATTTGGGTCTCTCCCTTCAGCAAGTACTCTTCTAACAAGGTCGCTTTCTGTAACTATACCTACCGGTATATTGTTGTCAGTTATAATTACACTTCCAATATTATGTCTCTTCATTGTAATTGAAATATCTTTTGCAGTGGTGTTTTGTGATGCAGTTATTACATCTTTCGTCATTATTTCACCAACGACAGGGAAAATATTTACCACTTCTAAGTCAACTTCTGGACATAAATCTCTGAGAAGCTCAATAACTTCCTTCATAGGGCTTCCAACAAATATAGCTGCGATTTCTTCTTCCTTGGATAATGTGCATAGATAACGGCAGGCATTGGTAAGAAAATCAAAAGTAACATAATCTTCTTCAGCTTCAATTCCATTTGATTTTGCTTTTTCTACATAACTTCTTAGTTTTTCTTTCCCTTCAGAGGTTATATTTCTTGATAGGTAAGCTATAATTAAACTTATGTCAGGATAACGTCTCCCGGCTCTGATAATTGTGTCCAGAACCTCTTCGGAGTACTTATTTTCATCAGTAATAACAAGAATTTTCATTTCTCCACCGTTACTTATGTAGTATAACTTATCTATCTATTATTTATAATTTAATTATAACAGGATATAAAACTTTCTATTTTTCCCCCAGTTCCTTTACTATACCAACACTAACAAGGGCTCTTACAGGCATCCCGTCAATTTCACTTAGACCTTTCTTGTCAATTAGCACAACACTTGCTATGGGGTTTGCCCCCTGCTTTTTAAGGAACTCAATACTGTCCTTAATTGTAGTGCCTGTAGTTGCAATATCATCGACAAGTACAATATTTTTCCCTCTTACCTCTGAAAAGTTTGAGAGCAGAAAGCCAGAAGCTCTGGATTTTTTCTCAGGCTCCCAGAGGTGCTTTTTTGGCCTGATAACTGCCAGCTTTGCCTCAAGCTGCTCTGCAATAAAGGCTGCCAGAGGGACGCCGCTCACTGCTATGCCAACAATAACATCAGGTCTGGGTAGGGACTTTTCCTCCACCACCTCTTTAATAAGCTCTGCCATAGCTGCAGCGATATTCCTTATTATTACAGGATTTGAGCCAATTCTCTGCCAGTCTATAAAGATATCTCGGGGCATACTTTCCTTTTCTTCTTCAGAATGAGTAACCAGCCAGAGGGCAGTTTCCCTTGAAACATTGAGCTCATCTGCTATCTCACCTGTGGTGAAGCCCTTCTCCTTAAGCTCTCTGGCTTTTCTTATAATCTCCGAGATATCCCGCATGATAATAAATCATTCACCTCTTATTTAAGACTTTCCTTACCTTTTTCACAACCCTGCCGCCGCACACTTCGCAGGTTGCGGTATAATCTATGGGATACTCTCTGCCACAGCTTTTGCAAACCTTCCGCCAGATGAAAACTTTCTCTATGCCCTTTTCCTTTATTCCCAGATACTTTAGCCCCAGCACCTCTGCAAGATTCTGTACTGCATAGTCGTCTGTCACAACAATAGAACCCTTTCCGAGCTCAAGGGCAAGAGCTAAAAGTTCCATATCAGCTCTGGAGAGCAGAGCAGAATCTCCAGTGGCTTCAGAAGCTCTTTTTACTTTTTCAAGAGATTCTTCTCCTGGAGTTAATATTTTCAGTCTCCCTTCCTTAATTGCCAGCTCAAGCTTCAACCTTAGATTTTCTTCCTTAATCTCTTTAGCTATATCAGGTGTTGTTACAGCTTCTCCCTCAGCTTCGACGCCTGAGATAATTGCAGAGGCATCAAGAATATAAATCATAGCCTTTCCCTTATCCTTGTATAGAAGTCTTCCTGGAGCTTGATAAAGGTAAGCTTTCTCTCAGATAGCTTGAAGACTATCTCATCCTCAGGTGAGACCTCAGTAACTGTTTGCCCGTCAACCACAAGAATTGCTTCCTTTTTTGACATTATCAGCTTCACCTTAATTTCAAGATTGTCGGGTACAACAAAGCTTCTGGCTGAAGACTGGAAGGGACATATTGGAGTTATAACTAAAGCCCTGGTTCTGGGATCTACAATGGGCCCGCCTGCAGACATGGAGTAGGCAGTTGAGCCTGTAGGCGTTGCCACTATTATGCCGTCTGCCCTTACCTCGTCCAGCTCGATGCCATTCAGAAAAATCTCCAGCTGAAGCATTTTAACTGGCGATGATGTTATAACCACTGCCTCATTAAGAGCTTCTCCTATCTTCTCTCCTTTAACCAGAACGTCTATCTTGCTCCTCTCCTCCAGGATATAGCTCCCCTGGAGCACTTTTTCAAGAGCTTCTCTCCAGCTGTCTGGCTTCATCTCAGTGAGGAAGCCCATGGTGCCAAAGTTTATCCCCAGAAGAGGGATTTCCTTTTGGACTCTCGATGCAGCCTTGAGAATCATCCCATCTCCGCCAAGAACAATCAGAAGGTCAACATCAAATTCTTCAATTTTCTTTCCCCTGAAGCCAAACTCAGGGCTGCTTTCATGGTCAAATATAACCTCAAGGCCATGAGTCTCAAGAAAATCCTTTATCTCCAGAGCAGTTTTCAGCGCCTCTGGAGTCTTTTTAACAAGAAGGCCAGCTTTTTTCATCACTTAAATTTATGATGTAAGAGTATAAAATTGTTTACGCCAGAGCACCCACTTTATTTTAAGATTGTTCGCTCCTTGCCCCTCCTCAGAAGCTCCAGCACCTGTGAGTGCACCCTTGGTGGGGCAGCCACAAGGTTAAGCTTCTCAACTCTTAATATGCTCTTTCTCAAAGGGTTGCCCTTCAGGTCGCTCACCTTACCGCCTGCTTCTTTCAGAATTAAAAGCCCTGCTGCAGTGTCAACATTTCTAAGAAAGTCTCTTGTGTCAACGAAGGCTTGAAAGTCACCTCTGGCAGTAAAGCACAGCTCCAAGGCTGCACTTCCAAGGGTTCTAAGCCTTCTTGTATTCTCAAGAAGAGGAATGAGATTTCCTATATTTCTTGGAGAGGAGTAGAGGCAGAGTGTGCCTTCCTTCAAGGGTATATCTTTGACTTCAATTCTCTTACCCATAAAAAAGCTGCCTTTTCCTCTTTCAGCATGGAAGTACTCACCTGTGGCAAGGTTCATAACAAAGCCAAAGTTTATGTCCTCTATGCTGGCACTATCAGAGTAGGGAGCAAAGGCTATTGAGAAGCCGTAAAAGGGGAGCTTATGCAGGGCATTGAAGGTTCCATCAAGGGGGTCAACAACAGCTATATTATCAGGCTTAGAGGAGGTTTTTATAACACCAGCCTCCTCTGTAACAATGTGTAGTTTAAACTCTCTGAGAGCTTCAATAATAAAGTCCTCGGCTATCCTGTCTATAGCCTTTGTTGATTCTCCTGAGGCACCTTTACCAACAACTTTTCCTGCCACTTCACTTTCGCAGGCTTCTCCTATCACTTTTCTAAGCTCTTCAGCCAGCTTGAGGGTGAATCTGAGCATTTCACTGCACCATGTTTTTGTGAAGCTTGTAGTCAATGCTGTCTGTGAGAGCCTTCAGACTGGCTTCAATAATATTCTCGGAGACTCCAATGGTACTCCAGCTTTCCTTCCCGTCTGTACTCTCTATGAGAACTCTTACCTTTGCCCCTGTGCCCTCAGTGGTATCAAGCACTCTAACTTTGTAGTCTGTGAGGTGCATCTCTCTGAGACTTGGATAGAACTTTTCAAGAGCCTTCCTCAGAGCATTGTCAAGAGCATTAACGGGACCATTTCCTTCAGCAGCAGTATGCTCATACTTATTGCCCACTCTCACCTTAACAGTGGCTTCTGAAGCAAGCTTTTCGTCGTGGGTATCAACTATAACTCTGAAGCCGTCAAGAATAAAGAACTTCTCAATTAGTCCTAAAGTCCTCTTTATTAGAAGCTCAAAGCTGGCCTCAGCGCCTTCAAACTGGTATCCCTGCATCTCCAGCTCTTTAAGCTGGTTGAGGATTAACTTCACCTCTTTTGAATCCTTATCAAGTTTTAATCCAAGCTCTTTTGCTTTTGCTAAAATGTTGCTCTTGCCTGAGAGGTCAGAGATTAAGAACCTCCTTTCATTGCCCACGAGCTCTGGTTTTATGTGCTCATAGGTGAGGGGATTTTTAAGTACAGCATCTATGTGCACTCCACCTTTATGGGCAAAGGCACTTCTGCCAACATAGGGCATATTGTGCTGGTGGGCAAGATTTGCTGCCTCAGCCACAAATTTTGAGACATCAGTTAGCCTTGATAGCTGGCTGTCGCTTATGCAGTCAATACCGAGCTTTAGCTTTATATTTGGAATTACTGAGCATAAGTTGGCATTGCCGCAGCGCTCGCCGTAGCCATTTATTGTTCCATGAACCTGGGTTGCGCCCATGCGCACAGCAATTACTGAGTTAGCTACAGCAGACTCAGAGTCGTTATGGGCATGTATTCCAAGAGGGGTTTTAATTATCTTTTTCACTTCCTTTATTGTTTCCATTACTTCATAGGGCAGAGTTCCACCGTTGGTATCACATAGTACTAGGCAGTCTACTTTAGCCTCTTCAGCAGCTTTTAATGTGTCAAGAGCATATTCAGTGTTTCCTTTATACCCGTCGAAGAAGTGCTCTGCGTCGAAAAAAACTTTTAATCCATGTTCTTTCAGGTATTCCACACTATCAGTAATCATTTCCAGGTTCTCTTCCAGTGGAATTTTAAGCGCATCTTTTACGTGGAGATCCCAGGATTTCCCGAAAATTGTAACATATTCTGTGTCTGATTCAATAAGACTTCTTAGATTAAAGTCGTCTTCAGCTTTAACCTTTGCACGTCTTGTACTTCCAAAAGCTACAATTTTTGAATTCTCAAAATCTATTTCCCTGACCCGTGAGAAAAACTCACTATCCTTGGGATTTGAACCTGGAAAACCACCTTCAATAAAATGAATACCAAGTTCATCCAGCTTTTTAGCTATTCTCAACTTATCTTCAACACTAAAGCTTATATATTCGCTCTGAGCACCATCTCTGAGAGTGGTGTCGTAGAGTTCCACTTTCATGATAGTTTAGAGAGAGTTAATAACAATGTAAATTAAAACAAAAGCTGATTAAATTGCCATTGATATTCTTTACCTTTAAGCTATGGAGTTTTTGCTTCGCGACTTTATTGTTACAGAGGATGATCTGATCTTCTCAGTGGTGAGCTACTCTCATCCAGAGGACAGGGTTATTGCCTTTCTCCGCTACTTTCCTTCCAGCGGGGGAGATAGAAAGCGTGGCAACAAAAGGTATGCCAAGGTGCCAAGTGTTGAGTATTCCTACAAATTTCTGGAGAAAAGGTATCCCGAGTATATCTTTGAGGCTGAAAATCTTCACACAAAGCTGCAGGCTGTGCCTCTTGAAAAAATTGAGGAGCATCTGAGCCCGAGAGATAGGCTCAGGGAAATTGTTGAAAGCCCTGAAGATGAGGTTGAGAAGGATGTTAAGAAACTCTCCAGTCTTTTTCCCGAGATTCCTCAGGAGAGAAAGGGAATCTCTGGCTCAATTCTTGCAGGGCTCCACAGCAATTCCTCTGATATGGACTTTGTAATTTATGGTGCAGAGGAGCACGCAAGAGCGAGAAAAAAGCTAAAAGAAATTTTTCTCAGTGGAGATGCCAGAGAGCCGAGCAGGGAGGAGTGGCTCAAAGCTTATAAAAAGCGCTTTCCTTCAGAGGCTGAGCTCAGCTTTGATGAATTTATCTTTTATGAGAGCAGAAAATATCACAAGGGCGTTCTTGACGGGAGAATCTTTGACCTCCTTATGGTCCATGGGCAGGAAGTAAGACCTGAGCCCTGGGAAAACCTTAAGTTCAGAAGGCTGTCAAAATCAAAAATCTGTGCAAAGGTGGTAGATGCAAGCCTTGCCTTTGATTATCCTGCAGTTTATAAAATTTCCTGCTCAAATTCAAAAATCAGAGAGGTTGTGTCCTTTACCCATACCTATGCAGGCCAGGCCTTTGAGGGCGAGCAGATTGTGGCAAAAGGCTATCTTGAGGAGGTTATCCATAAAGGCTACCTCCGCCTTGTTGTTGGTACCACAAGAGAGGCGAGGGGGGAGTATATAAAGCTGGCTAAAGTTTGAATTTTCTGTAATTTCTCCACTTTATGAAATAATATATTATTGGGGGAAGAGCCAGGCCTGAAATAAAGGCAAGAATAAGCACTTTCATGCTGAAGGTTCTTTCTTCTTTAATTCCGGGCACAGTTATATTCAATCTTAGGCTGAAGATTTTTTCTTTTTTTATCTCAGGCACAGTTATATTCATACTTATATTCACTCTGGACTTATTCTTCAGCTCTTCAGTTAGATTGGCTACTTTGAGTTCTGGTAGAGGTGCTCCAATTTTAACCTCCTCCACTACAGTCACCCTTATTTCCTTTCTGGCTTTGTTGCCGCTTCTGTCAACAGCAGTTATTTCAATAGTGTGCTCACCTTTACTTGTAGCTGAGGTGTCCCAATTGCAGGGAGAGGAGCAGGCATAATTCCCGTCTATAAGCACTCTAACTTCAGAGTCTTCATTTACTTTGAAGTCTATCTTCACAACACCTGAAACTTCAGAGCCATCTTCTGGAGAGATAACTGCTATCTCTGGCGGGATAAAGTCGGGCTCTTTGTAGAGCATCAGGGTATCCTTTGTGCCTATAACAAACCTTTCTCTCCCTGCCTCGCTGGAAACTATTTCCTCGTCATGTTCAAATCTCCAGAGCTTTTTACCTGTTGAAGAGAGAGCAACTGCTCTCTTTCCTCCGCTGGCAAGAAAGTAGCCCTTTTCTGAGTAGGATACTGATGTAAATTCACCTCCTGTAGCATAATAGCCCTCTTTGATGCCGTTCTTCAGAAATACCACCATGGTGGAGGTAAGGGCAAGGGTTTTGTTACACACTGCAAGGTCTGAAATAAATCTACCGTGGTAGTAGCGCCATTTTTCTTCTCCCTTAAAATCAAGAGAGTAAACTGTTCCTCTGGCTGTGGAGAAGTAAACTCTATTTTCTTCCAGGGCAGCCCCCCATGCAGAGGAGTCGAGATTTTTCCTGAGAATCACCCTGCCATCAAGATTTAAAAGAAAGCCCTGCCTTGAAGATGTGACTGCTGCTATATGGCTACCTTTAAGGGCTATATCATTTATTATATCATAAAGGTCAACTTCCCAGAGAAGATCTCCACTTTTATTGAAGCATAACAGATAGGAGTCGCCTCCAGCTAGGATTATAGTGGCATTCTTATTAATAGCCAGACTGTAAACGGGTGTTTCCAGAGTTTTTGAAAATATTACTTTTTTATTTTTATCAAGAAGAATTAATTTTCCAGTAGAAGTACCTACAGCTATATACTCATCATCAGGTGAAATTGAGACACTTTTAATTTCTCCACCAGGATTATACTTCCAGAGTTCATCTGGTTGAGATGCATGGATGGATGGCAAAATTAACAGAAAGATTAATAGCCACTGCATGATAATCTTTTATCTTCAGAATTTAATAGTTTTGTGGTATATATGTTGCTAAAGGATATTGCTTCGAGGATAGTTGAAATAATGTCATCCCTTGGATATGGGGGTATACTTCTGCTAATGTTTCTGGAGAGCACCTTCTTTCCCTTCCCCAGTGAGGTTGTAATTATACCTTCAGGCTATCTTGCAAGCAGGGGAGAGCTGAGCTTAACCCTTGTGATTTTCTTTGGAGTGGCTGGGAGTCTCCTCGGGGCACTTTTCAACTATTATATTGCCGCCACTCTGGGCAGGGGGGCTATAGTTAAATACGGCAGGTACTTCTTCCTCAGGGAGGAAAGCCTCATAAGGGTGGAAAAGTTCTTTCAGGAGCACGGGGAGATAAGCACTTTCATAGGGAGGCTCCTGCCAGGTGTCAGGCAGTATATCTCTTTTCCAGCAGGTCTGGCGAAAATGAACTTGGCAAAATTTTCCTTTTTCACTTCTCTGGGGGCAGGCATCTGGGTTACCATTCTTGCTCTTATAGGCTACTTTGTTGGAAGCAGCCCTGACCAGGTTAGGTTTTACTCCTCATGGGCGACAAAGCTGGTTATACTCTTCTCTGCTCTTGTGGCAATCTTTTATATTTACTACAGGAGGCGGGTGAAAAAAAGCCAGATTTATTAGAGTATTGATTATTTACACAACTGGCATGAGAATTGGTAGAAATAGGTTATTCTCATAATGCTGGCGAGAAGCTCTATGAAGCATGGCTCAATACAGGAAAGTGCCCTCCTGTGGAAATAGCAACATCAGAGCTTGATCATTGAAATTTAGATGCTCTCTCGGTAAGATTTTTACCCCTTAAATTTTAACTCTTTCTTAGAAGTCTTTCCATAGTATCTAAAAGGTTATCAATATCGAAGGGCTTGTTTACCTGAGCATCTGCACCAGACTTGAAGCTTTTTTCTATATTCTTCTCCCCTGACATAATTGTAAACATTACCACAGGAATATCTTTGAGTTCTTCATTGGCTTTTATATTCTCGCATATATCCCAGCCGCTGGCACCAGGCATCATAACATCAAGAAGTATGATATCTGGCCTCTCTTTTTCCAGAATTTTCATTGCCTCCTCCCCGTCATGGGCTTCAATCACTTCATGCCCGGCTCTCTTCACTATTATTGTCGTCAATAGTCTTATTTCAGGCTCATCATCCACCAGAAGGACTCTTGCCACCTATTTAACCTCCTATTCTGCCAATGGAAGGGTAAAGCAGATTATTGTGCCCCTGCCCTCCTTACTCTCCACACTTACTTCGCCGCCATGTGCCTCAACTATCTCTTTGACTAAAGCCAGTCCCATACCGGTACCGCTGTAGTGCCTCGATGTAGAGCTGTCCACCTGATAGAACTTGTGAAAGATTTTATGAAGTTTGTCTTTATGTATCCCTATACCCGTGTCTTTAATACAAATCTCTACTTTATCCTTCTTTTTTTCTGCTTCAATAATTATTTCTCCTCCCTCCCTGTTAAATTTTATTGCATTATTTATGAGATTTCTGATAACATGCTTGATATGCGCTTTATCAGCTTTTACCTCTAGCAGGTCTTTTTCCGGGTCAATGGACATCTTTATTTTGCCCTTCAGTAACAGGGGCTTGAAGTCATCATCTATAACTCTTATTAATTCTTCAAATTTAACTGGCTCTATATTGAGCCTCATCTTGCCCTTTTCAATCTCAGCTACCTTTATGAGGTCCATTATAATATTTTTCTGGCGATAAAGGGCACTCAATGCAAGTTTTAATAACTCCCTATTATTCTCCTTTTCTTCTTCCATCATTAGAAGCTGTAGAACTCCCTTTACAATAGTAAGGGGGGTTTGAAGTTCGTGGCTCACATTGGCAATGATATTTCTTTTCAGTTCGTCCAGACTCTTGAGCTCATTATAGGCCTGCTGAAGTTTTTCATGGACCTCCTTTAAATCGTGGTAGAGTTTTGCATGTTCAATAGCCACAGTTGTCTGAGAGGCTAAAGTGGTGAGAGTCTCTATCTGCTCTTCTGTGAATTTTGTTTTCCTGCGGTTGGCTACAAATAGCACACCTAAAGGTTCCCCTTTTCCTGAGAAGAAAGGAACAGCAATAAAGGAGACCAGACCTTCTCTTTTAATCACATGATAAGGACGATTATTTATTTTTCTGTCTGAGAAGAAATCTTCTATCACAACAGGCTTCTTCTCCTCAATGGCAAGCCAGCTCATGCCTGTGCCTTTCTTAATCTCGAGGTCTTCAAATATATCTTTGCGCAATCCAGTGGAGATGTGATGTCTAATAACATCACCTTCGACAAGGGCATAAAAGGCGGCATCTGTCTCAGTAAGCTCCTTGGCTTTACTCACAATAAACTCCAGCAGGGAGGATAAATCGCGTTTCTCAATTATACCTCTGTCAATCTCATGGACTGCAGAAAACTTCTCAATACTGGTCTGAAGTAATTTTTCAGCTTTCCTTCTGTCAGTTATATCTCTAGCGGCTCCAAAGAGGGCAACTGTCTTACCACTTTTATCAACCTGAGGCACAACAGTATCTTCAATCCAGATGTATTCACCCGTTTTTTTGTGGCGGAGGCGACAAACCATGTTTTTTGGCTTTTTGGTTATTAAAATCTCTTTTGTTACCTCTTCCACCAAAGATAAGTCCTCAGGATGTATTATAATTTTCCATAGATCCTGGTTTTTTATGAATTCCTCTGGACTATAACCCAGGATATTCTCAACTGTTGAACTTACAAATTCCACCCTGCCATTCAGGGGGTCATCTCCAATTTGAACGATATAAATGATTTCATTGATATTTTCAACAACCAGACGGTATTTTTTCTCTGACCTTCGCAGGGCTTCCTCAGCCTTCTGGCCCTCTTTACGAAGGCGCAGCGCCATAATGCCAAAGGTAATATTATCGGCAAGCTCCTCAAGAAGCTTCACCTCCTCGCTGTCAAAAGCGTCTGGCTCAGGAGCATAGAGGTTCAGGGCACCAATGACCTTTCCATTTACCTTTAATGGCAGTGCAATAGAAGATGCATAGCCACGTTTATAGGCCCCCCTCACGCCAGGGCTTATAGTCATAGTCAGAGAGTATTCCCATTACCATAAATGTCTTGCAATTTCGAATTGTTATGTCTGTTGGCACTCTTACCCATTCTCTGTCGCCCCAGGAGGTTTTTACTGTTTTAGGGTAGCCCTCCTCATATCCAAACTGCGCTACAGGGCAAACTGTCTTTTGTCTGTCCTGCTCTATAAGGCCTATCCAGGCCAGGCGGTAACTTCCTACTTTTACAATTATTCTGCAGATTTCATTAAGAAACCGGGACTCATCTGTGGCTCTAATAATGGCCCTGTTGCATTCACTGAGAGTCTTTAATGCCCCATTAACTCTCTTGAGCTCCTCTTCACCAAGCTTTCTCTCTGTTATATCCCGATTAATCCCGATATAGCAGACAACTTCACCCTTTCTGTTGAGTACTGGAAAGGCGGAGAGTTCAATATGTATATTTTTTCCTGATTTTGTATGGCAATTTAATTCGCCACGATATGAGCCCTTATCTGATATTTCTTTTATTATCTCTGAAAAGGCTTCATCTCCTATTTGGATTGCGGGTGTTTTTCCTCTCACCTCATCATCAGAATATCCAAAAAGTGACCTGTGGGCGTCATTCTGGTCAATATAATAGCCTCTTGGGTCGATAACTGCAATGGCATCCTTTGAGTTGGTATAAATTTTCTTGTATAGTTCCAGTTTCTCTTTAGTCTCTTTATGTTCATATATTTCCTTCTCAAGTATTGGCTTCTTTTCTAAGAGTTCTGCTGTCTTTTTTCTCACCTCTCCTCTCATAATTAAGCTTATTACTATAAATAGGACTAACAGCCCTCCAACAGCTAAAAATATTCTCTTTATCCATGTCGGAAGCATTTTCCCGGTCTTTTCTCCAACAATATTTTCTTCATTTGACCATAAGTAGACAGAGTTTTTATTATTTTTTATTGCAGTTATGTAATAATCCATCTTTTCAATGAATTTTCTAATTTTCTGGCTGTTTTTTGGAAAGGTAATGTCAATATAAATTTCCTTGAGATTTCCAGGTGCATATGTAAACAATGGGGGAGGATTTTCATGTACTCCAGCTTTTACTGACTCAAAACCAGAAACTGGAGTGCTGGATAGGAGTATAAGACATACAGTAATAATCTTTTGCATATCCCCTCTCTGGGATTCTGTTAAATAAGATATCCCCAATAGTTCCCCCATCCTGTGGATAGTCCAATCTAATATATAGACTATCTTAAACCTCAATAACTTAACATCGAGGTATAATATTCAATATAAACCTATATCAAATTAGCCTACTTTAGCTTTTCCAATTATCAGCTCTTCGGGGCGATTTAAAACCTACTCCCCTCTGAGCCTTTAGCTGATAATACAAGTAGAATTAATGCGGGGGAAGGGATATTAAATTTTTTACCAGTAAATATATCACAAAAATAAAAGAGAGTGGAGCTTATCAGCAGTACTCCACCCTGTAGTATATATTCCTTGCTCTGAGCACATACTCTAGGTACTTTCTTATGCTCTCAGCCACATAAGCTGTCCTATGGGTTCTGATTGAAGGATCGAGCATAAATTTAACCAATTAAAAGTTTGCAGTAGGTGGGTATGCAACCTTTGACTCCATGTGCGAGTACCACATAGATGTTGTACCCGCCAGAGTATTAATCCGTTTAACTGACATAGGGCCGCAGTTCTATGCCTGTGATGGTTGAAGATAGCCAGGTCCTTGAAATAACCTTTCGGACACTTCTTAATCACTGCAGGATTTTGGGCTGAAGAAGGGAACAGGTATGTGGTGGAGATTGCTAAGTTCCCGGTGGTGTTTGTTGTGGGAGGTCGGGAAGTAAACCATTTTAGAGAATAAAGCTATTCGACCGACTCTTTTGGTTTTTTATCCTTCAACAAATCCGCTATATCAGCGATAACCTTACCGGAATCTGTAAGTACCAGTTTCTTTGAAACACCTTCGGGTTTTTGAACAAGAAAGCCGGCGTTTTTAAGCAATTTTACCCTCTTGCTGTACTTGTTTCTGTCGGCAGTAGAAATACTTTCTTTTGGTCCTATGCCTTTCAGGATTCTTATCAGTTTCGCGGTGGACGAAACCTCTCCACCACTTTCCTTGATTTTCTCGAGAATTTCCAGGTCTTCTTCAGAAGGGCGCTTCATCTTGAGGACGGGAATACCAACAATGTCTCTGGCCCCTTTGCTTAAATAGACTCTCTTACTCTTTTCAAGCTCGCCCATAAACTCTAAAAGGTCTTCCTTATTTTCCTTTTGAAGAGCAGTCAGGATCTGGGTTGAAAGGTAGTTTTTTGCCCTCACGTAATACAAGTGGACATTGGCCTCTGAAAGAGCGGCGGCCATGTAGGCTGCCTGGGTGACTATTTTTGTGCTGGAGGAAACATTGATGTAAAAGGTAGCGTCTTTTTCGTTGTGCTCTTCGATGAGGTTAAAGAGGCCTCTCAAGGCAGACGAGAATGTGAAAAGATCCAAATTCCTGGTTTCGCGCTTCTCATAACTACCCATTTTCCCCTCCACTTCCTCCTTTATCTTTTCCGCGGCAATCTCTTCCGGATTGTCACCACTACCCAGGACGAATATAACTTTGGATGGGGGATATCTTTTGAATCCTTCCACGAACCGGTCCGGGGAATCCAGGCCTATAGGTATAATATGTATGTTTTTCATTATAATCACCTGATATTTTAATATTATAAAAAAATTTATGATATATATTATTTTGCATTGATTATAATATCCCATGATTTTTTATATTGGGGGCATTAAATTTAGGTAAAGTGCATAGGTGAGTGAAAATGGAATATCTAAATCTGTATATCTCCCAAGAAGAGGTACCTGAAAGTGTCAGAGGGGTCTATATAAAGCTTGAAGGGTTAGCAATCGAGAAAAAAGAGAGCAGAAGGGCCTACCTCCAGACCGTTGTCAACCGCCTCAACAAAAGGGGAATCGACTGCTGCGTGGCTCCGAAAAACAGACTTAGTGACTTCGATATTGTGGCGATCAACGAAACCTTGGAGAGCATCGAGCCCAAAATACTAGGGCTTAAAAAACTCGCCCCACGGTTGATTAATGTAAAAACTCTGGAAAACTCCATTGTTGCCGCTGCTTGGCAGAACAGAGTTAGAACCCATCTCGAATCTTGCGGCTTTCTAAAGATTGGTGATCGGTATATCCTAGAGAAAGATATCAGAGATAGCGGCAACCCCTACAAAAAATCCATCAGAGTCCAGACGATACTCCACCAGAGAAGACCCGGGGTGTACATCGACCCAAGGGTTAAGATAATGAACCCTCTCGATGAGCGGCTGATAAACAAGGCAGAAACAGAGGGCAAAGAATCGGACATCGGGGTGAGAGTGCTCCCAAAATGGATGCCCGGTATTCTGAAAGGCCGGTCGGGTTTTAAGGCCGATGAACAGGAGTATCAGATAGGGGACAAGTACTACAAAACATCCCTCTATTGGAAAATAAAAAATGGTATCGACTTTGTCAGACCTGACGAAGAGATGCTTGAGGTATTTGTGCCAGCCTTTGACAAGACGATTTCCTATCCGAGATCCTGCGTCTTTTCCGAGTTCGAGCGGGGCACCAGCCTGCCTTCCAACCTTAAGAAATCCCCCAACCAGAGGGTAAAAGAGTCCCAAGACTTCATCAGAAGATACCTCTCAAACATTACTTTCGCGGGAACAGAGGTACAGTTAAACGGCCCCCAGTCCTATGCACACCTCGGATACCGGAAACATACCTATCCCAGGGATAGGGAAATGATAATGAATCTTGGAGGAAATAGCCAGTGTAATGTAAGCGAACTCCGGGAAGGTCTAAAGACAAAGGGTCCCTATGCCGGCGCTATTGACGGCAAGTACATCGTTATTCATTCGGGCCAGGAATCTGAGGTAAAGAGGGCAATGAAGTACCTAGAAAGGATTTACAGGGATTTGGGCCTGGGCACTCTGACTAGATACTCCGAAATAGGGGAGGACGGCATCATTCATACTGGAGGGCCAAGTTCTACAGACTTCACGTCAACAATAGTCGACCACAGATCGGAAATCGATGCCGCTGGGGAAAAGATTCTGGCCATCACGGTTATCCCGTCGAGGTTCGCAAAGGATGTCTACTACAAGGCAAGGGATAAACTCTTCGAAAGGCTTTTTGGTTCGAAACCAGTGCCAGCACAGGCGATTTCCAGCAATAGCATCAGAATTCTAGCCTTCAGAAGGTCCGGAGACTATCCCATCGCCGTGAACACCGCGCTCCAGTGTTACGTCAAAATAGGAGGCACAGGCTCGGCGGTCTGGGTGCTTGACGAGGCCGCTGACAAAAACATACCTGGTATAGAACCGGGATCCTCGTGCTACGCCTATCATGACGTTTCAAGGCGTTATAAGGAAAAGGCTTCGGTCACCGCCTATAGCGCCATGACGGATTCCTATGGAAGATACATAGCCACCGGCTCCAAGCCCATCGGGGGAGAGAAGCTAACACCTAAGGGCTTCTATGACATACTGGTTGAACTGATACAGAAAGTGTCTGCCTTCAGCAAAAAGTTCAACGCCAAGGACCCCGAGAAAAGCTTCGATTTCAAAAGGCTGGTCTTCGCAAAGGATGGTGTAATCCGTGACGACGAAGCCAAGATGATGGAAAGGGTAATTCTCGATGGAATACCTGAAGAGGGAAAGAGCCCGATTTCAGAACTGCTAGAGAGGACTTCTCTGCTCCCGGATGAAATAGTGATTGACATCGTGAGCGTTAACAAGAGCCCCAACAAGAGGATAATATCCGGCTGGAAGGGGAACTACAAAAACGTTCCCGAAGGGACCGCAATCTCCTACGATGAAAACACCGGCCTCCTGATTTCCAGTTATGCCACCATGGGGACGGCCCAGCCCATAGAGATGAAGCTCCACGGCCATTACTGCATCAACATGCCAGACATAGAAAGGCCCCACATCTCCAATATCATGGAGGAATATTACAGACTGACGTATCTCGACTGGGCTTCTGTGTTTAAGCAGGGAAAATACTCCCTACCTCAGATCCTCACCCAGAACCTTGGTGAGAACATCTCTGCGGGAGTCACAGTGCCCGAGGACATGGTGTTGCTCTGATTTAGGAAACATGTAAATAAAGACTTAAACAACATTTGTAAGGTAGCACTTCGAGTGTTGGGTGATAGGGATGACATTTTTACAAAAGCTAAACGAAGAGCAGGAAAGGGCCGTTAAGCATACCGAAGGCCCTCTGTTGATAATTGCGGGTTCAGGTTCTGGCAAGACCAGGGTAATAACCAACAAGATTGCCTATTTAATCGAAAGCAAGGGTGTGGCCCCTGAAAACATACTGGCCCTCACCTTTACCGATAAGGCAGCTGAAGAGATGCTCACACGGGTTGAAGAGCTCATCGACTTCAAAGGAGACCTTGAGATTTCCACCTTTCACTCCTTCTGCAACAAGGTAATAAAGGACAACATCCTGGATATCAAGCTCAACGCCAACTTCAAACTGATTACAGATACCACACAGTTGGTATTCTTTTTGAGAAATATCGATAATTTCGGCTTTGAAAGCGTAGAATATGGAAGTAATCCCGTCACTCTTGTAGAAGAGATTAAAAAGACGATATCCCGACTTAAAGATGAGCTTGTAACACCAGATGACCTAGAGGATTACATCAAAAAAGCAGAAGCGGAAAATTCCGGTGACCCGGAGCTGCCAGGTATGAAGGATATTCTCAGGGCCTATAGAGCCTATGAGGAATACAAGGAAAAAAATAACATGCTCGATTTCGGTGACTTGTTAATCAAAGTCTATGAACTCTTAAAGAACAAGCCCAAAATTCGGGAGTACTACCAGAACCGCTACAAATACGTGCTGGTGGACGAATTCCAAGACACCAATTTTGTGCAGCTACAGATAGTGAAAATGATAGCTGAAAGACACAAAAACATTACCATAGTGGGTGATGATGACCAGAGCATCTATCGGTTCAGGGGGGCCTACCTCACAAACCTGCAGGAATTTAAGAGGCTCTTTCCAGATTATGAAGAGGTATTTTTGGAACAGAACTACCGAAGTACCAAAAACATCCTCCAAGTGGCCAATAGGCTTATTGCCAATAACCCAGACAGGATGGAAAAGAATCTCTTCAGCGAAATCGATGGCACAGATAAGGTGATGGTAGGGGTCTGTGCCAATGAGGATGCCCAGGCCACCTTCATAGTCTCAAAGATAAAGGGACTTCTTCAAAGGCACAATTACGAAGATATTGCCGTTTTGTGCAGAAGAAAGGCTGACTCAAAACCAATAATCCGTGCCCTTCAGGCTCAAAGGATACCCTGTGAGTTCATTGGGGATTCAAGCTTTTTCAGGCAGCCTGTAATTAAAGATGTCATAAGCTACCTCAAGGTCATCGACAACCCCACAATAAGTAATGTGGAGCTGGCGAGGATCATGCACATGGAGGCATATGCCATCAAGAGAACCGACATCTCCAAGATTACCAATTATGCTAGTAAGAATAAAATCTCGGTTTATGAAGCTTTGGAGAATTTCAAGTCATTAGATGTGGATAAGGAAAAAATAGAATTTTTCAGAGCTCACCTAAAGGAGATGGAAAAGAAGAAAAACAAAATGCCCCTCTTGGACCTGGTCTATGAAGTACTCTTCAGTCTTCCCTTTTACAGACACGAAACAGCAATGGAAAATGAGGAAAACATTAGATATTTGAACCTCTTCTACAAGCTGGCATCAGAATACGATGACCAGTTCCAAAATGATAACCTATCTGATTTTTTGGATTACTTGGACAATGCATCAAGCTTTGAAATCCTGGAAAGTGACGTGGAGATCGTCAAAGGAGCGGTCAACATCATGACAATTCATCAGTCAAAGGGCAAGGAGTTCCCTGTTGTTTTTATACCTGACCTCACAGAGCGAAGATTCCCTACTACCCAAAGGTCTGATAAGTTCAAGATTCCTGAGGCCCTGCTAAAAGGCGTGAGGCCTGATAGGGATGAAAAGGAACTGCACATAGAAGAGGAAAGAAGGCTGTTCTATGTGGCCATTACAAGGGCGATGAGGAATCTCTTTATCACTACTGTAACTAGATATGGAAGCAACAGGAGGGATTCGAAGCCCTCCAGATTTTTAGAAGAAATAAACTTCGATGGCTCTGACGACATTGAACTGGTGCACTTTGACATACCGCTCCTGGAAGTAAAAGAAGAAAAAATTGAGGATGCTATTAAACAGAGCCTAAAAAAAGAGGTTGTATCGAGTCTATACAGAGAGAATTACAAAAAGGCAATAGAGAAAATCCTTATCCTCGCAAAGATAAACCACCGAGACAAGGCGGTCAAAAAGGAATTACTCGAAAGGATTGGCGAGCCCGATGTTAGGGAGATATTTGAACAGATTGATAATGGAAAACAGAATGTGGAAAGGGAAATAAATGGCCCTATTAGGTTCAGCGTTTCACAGTTCAATACATATAAGAGGTGCCCCAAAGTCTATAGATACCGGTATATATATGGAATTCCAACAAAGCCTAAGCCATACTTTGATTTTGGAGGTTCAATTCACAAAGTGGTTGAAAATCTGACCCGGATGATGAACGATGGTCAGGAAGTCAATATAGATATCGCAGTGAAGCTTCTGGATAAGTACTGGAGGAGGGAGGGATATTCCAGCAAAGCCCAGGAGCAGCAAGAATATGAGCAGGCAAAAGAAATCCTGAAGGTTTTCCTGGAAGAGAACGCCAAAATAAAGCGAAAAACAGTTGGAATAGAAAAGAAATTTACCATTAACCTTGGCGGGAATGAGATTTACGGAGTAATCGACAGAATTGATGAGGACAGAGATGACCTGATAGTTCTGGACTACAAAACATCAAAAAGAGCATCATCAAAAAACGAAATCAGGAAGGACCTCCAGCTTTTGACCTACACTCTAGGTGCTGAGCAGCTATTTGGCAAAAGACCGAAACAGGTAGGCCTGTGGTTTTTAAGACTTAACAAAATCATTGTGGTTGATGTCGTGGATGAAGACGTGGAAAAGGTAAAAGAAGAAGCATTATCATTAATAGAAAATATCCTGAAAGAAAACTTCGAGCCAAAGCCGGGATGGGAGTGCAAGAACTGTGACTATGGGATGCTCTGCGATGATAAGGTGTAGCAGGAGGTCAATGAGCTAATTAACATAAATTTCGCCAGTTTTCCACACTTAGGTGTGCACAACCTGGGTAGCACTTGGACAATATGGGCAAAGATGGGAGTAGACAAGAGCCAGAGAAGGTAGGGCATGTAATAAGATGTCTGGATGATAGGCTGCTAGTGGAGGATAAAAGGAGAGGGTTTTGAGGAGGAATTGACCGGAAGAAAACAAAGTGAATCCAGCGATAAGCTCAGGAATTTTATGACACTAATGCTATCAAACATTGTCCCTCATCCACCCATACATTTCTGCGCTGCAACCATAGGGTCACCGTGATATAGTGAGCTTCCCTGTGCCAGCTGAGATTGCAACCTAGATAACTTAACATCGAGGTATAATATTCCATATAAACCCATATCAAACTAGTCTACTTTAGCTTTTCCAATTATCAGCTCTTCGGGGCGATTTAAAACCTACTCCCCTCTGAGCCTTTAGCTGATAATACAAGTAGAATTAATGCGGGGGAAGGGATTTGAACCCTCGCAGGCACTTAGCCAGCAGGTCCTAAGCCTGCCTCCTTTGGCCAACTCGGACACCCCCGCAGGGGAGGAAAAAAGATTACCTTGTCCTGAGTTTTCTCTGTCTCCTTCTTTCCTTTAATTTTTTCTTTCTAGTCTTCCATCGGCATTTTCCACGCTTTTTCCACTTTCTTGAGCTATGCTTACCGGCCATTAGATTCCTCCTTAAAAATTATTCTCCCAGCATTATAATTATCTCACATGATAAATTTTTATAGAAGGGGGTTTACGAGGGTACTAAATATTAGAACCCCCTCTCTACACCCCGGTGGCTACGCCACAGATACACGAATATAACTGCTTATGCTCCCTATGCAGGAAGGCTTTTAAGTCTTGATAATAGATATTACTATGGGATAAATATGAAGACAATAAAAATTATTGGAATTGTAATTCTTCTCCTGACTGTTACTGCTGCAGCTCTGGGAATTTATTTTTTTAAGTCAGGTGGGCTTGCCGAGCCCGAACTGAGATCTCTGTCAAGCCGTTGGGGTGAGGTTAACCTTGATAGCACAGAAATTATAACAAGAGCAGAAATTTACAACCCCAATCCAGTAAGCATTCCTGTTAAGAAACTTCACCTGGAAGTTTATATGAATGGCATAAAACTTGCCTCAGGAGAGGCTGAAAATATAAATATAAAGGCGAAGGACATCTCGCAGATAGAGTTTACCACAATTCTGGATAACCCGAAGCTCTCTGAGTGGTGGTATACTCATATAAAAAATGGTGAGAGCACTGAAGTTCTCCTTAAAAGCACAGTTTACTTTAGCCTCCTGGGCAAAGAGCTGACTTTCCCTCTGGAGATTAAAAAGGAAATAAAAACAGATATCCTGGGCTCAGCTTCCATGGAATCTTCCAGCGATTCTCCAGTTTTACCTCTGGGCGCTCCTGAGGTAAGAAGTATAACTCATAAGTGGGGGGAGGTAACTCCTGAGAAAACTCAGGTGGTTACAGAGCTTAAGATATACAATCCCAATCCCTTCCCTGTGCCTGTAAAAGAGGTTGACTACACCATAACTATGAATGACATACTCATGGCTCTCGGTAAAAGCAGCGGCAATGCAGAGCTTCCCCCGAGGAGTGAAAAGGAGATAACTGTTTCCACCTATATTGATAATAAAAAGATACCTCAGTGGTGGGTTTCCCACATAAGAAATCAGGAGAGAAGTGTTATGACAGTTAAGGGTGAGATGATATTTGAGATAGCTGGAAGAACTCTGAATATCCCATTACCAGAATACAGAAAGGAGTTTAGCACCAGCATTATGGCTCAGTAGAGCTGAGAAAGGGGATGATAAAATGTACACTTTAGAAGATGGTGAGTATCTGGTAAGGCTTGCCAGAAGAGCTATAGATGTTTACCTTACCAGCGGGAGAGTTATCTCTCCACCAGAAGATACTCCTGAAAAGCTTAAGAAGAAGGCAGGAGTTTTTGTAACTCTTGAAACCTACCCTGCAGGAGAGTTAAGAGGGTGCATAGGCTTTCCTGAGCCCGTCTATCCTCTGGTTGAGGGAACTATAAAAGCAGCAATTGCTGCTGCAGTTGAAGACCCAAGATTTCCGCCAATGCTCAGAAATGAGGCAGATTTCGTGACTATTGAGGTGAGCGTGCTAACTGTGCCTGAACTTATAGAGGTTTCTTCGCCTCAGGAGTATCCCAGAAAAATCCAGGTGGGAAAGCATGGGTTAATAGTGGAAAGAGGCGCTGCCAGAGGACTCCTTTTACCTCAGGTGCCTGTGGAGCAGAACTGGGATGAGGAGGAATTTTTAACCTATACCTGCATAAAAGCAGGGCTTAATGCTGACTGCTGGCTAGATAGCGATACAAAGGTTTATTTCTTTGAAGGCACTTTCTTTAAAGAGGAGAGTCCAAGAGGAAAGGTAGTGGAGGAAACTCTGGGAGATAAAAGCTGCTCCATTTAGTTTCTTAATCTTTCGAGTCGTTAAAGGAACTCGGTGATATCTATGGCTGAAGAGCAGGGAAAATGCAAATACCATAGCAGTGAGAATAAGGCTTTCTGCAAGTTCACAGATAGGCCCTGTTTTGGTGCCTATTTTGATGAGTTCAAGCAGGAGTATGTTATAGATATATGGAAGGAGCAGGAGTGTCCAAACTATAAGTATGACGATTCGTTGCTCTGGGGAAAGGAAGCACCTGCTGGGGGCTTTGACCTGAAAAAGGTTTTTGAAGAGCAGAAAAGGGAAGCTCTTGCAAGTGCTCAGGTTGAGGTCATTGAGGGTGAAGTTGAGGACAGTGAGAGCGGCAAGGTTGAGATTGTCCTCTTCGGTGTGCGCGTGCCCCTGGAGTGCACAGAAGATGGCTGCGATGTGCCTGAGAGTATAGATGTGGATGCTGAAGTGTTACAGCACTATTTCAACAGGAAATATGGTCCCAATCTTATTGAGGTGAAATGGGTAGATGTTATGAGCCCTGATCTCGAGGACTATCCAGAGGTTAATGATTATATTGCTCAGCATGACACATATCCCATAGTTACAATTAATGGGCTTATTAAGTTTGTAGGCAGTATCTCTGTGGATTTAATAAATAAAGAGCTTGAAAAGCTTGGACTTAAGCGGAGACAGCTTGATTAAAGCCCAAACTCTTCCTTCAGTAGCAGCACTGCAGCCTGAGGTGGGATTACCCCCTTTTCTGTTATTATTAAGTCTATATACTCAGGTGGCGTTACATCAAAGGCAGGGTTTCTTATTCTTACACCTTTAAACTCCTCAGGCTCTGCAACTTCCTCAGGGCTTCTCTCTTCTATTTCAATCAGGGCACCTATCAGAGTTTCAGGGTGAAATTTGTAGCTCTCTGCAGCCACCATGAAAACCACTCTTGCCTCGTGGGCAGCCAGAGCTATCATGGAAGTGCCTATCTTGTTTATCACTGCACCATTGGCTGCTATGCTGTCAGCCCCAACTATAACTTTGTCAACATCCTTCATGAAGGCTCTTACTGCACTGTCAACAATCATAGTTACAGGCACGCCTTCACTGGCTAGCTGCTTTGAGGTTATCCTTCCCTGATATCTTGGTCTTGATTCAGTTGCTATAACCTCTATATCCTTTCCCTGTTTGAAGGCTGTGGTTATAACTCTGAGGGCAGCCTGTGAATTGCAGTGGGTTAAAATCACATCTCCATCCTTTATCCGTCTTGCGCCTATCTCACCAATTTTCTCAAGAGCAGTTTCAGACCGCTTAACAAATTCATCTGCTGCCGCACTTACAGCAGCTTTTGCCTCTTCCAGGCTCTTTGCTGAAGCCACTCTTTTCAGCACAAAGTTAACTGCATTGGGGAGAGATACTGCTGTTGGGCGGGAGCTTTTGAGGATATCTCCGGCTTTATTAATCTCTCTTAAAAATACCTCAAGAGTTGGAGCCTCAATATACTCTGCCTCCTCTTTGAGAGCCAGAGCTGCAGCTCTCGCAATTTTACCGGCACCCCTTATTTCCATACTGGCAATTTTTTCAGAAGCCTCCCTGACTCGCATTGTATTATTTTGTAGATGAGGAAAGATAAAGCTATCTGTAGTGGGCTTTCTTCCAGCGATTAGAGCAGCAACTTTTTCACCGGCATTATTATTGTTTTTACCCCCTCAGGAAAGTTTACGGGCCCGGGGGGATTTGAACCCCCGATCTACAGCTTAGGAGGCTGCCGCCTTGTCCTGGCTAGGCTACGAGCCCTCTCAGGCAGTGAAAAGCTTCACATAGTAAAATTTGTAAGGTTTTTCAGGGCAAATTTATTCCATTGTAAAGGAGAAATAACTACAATGATTGCTGGAATTGATGAAGCTGGAAGAGGTCCTGTTATTGGCCCCCTGGTTGTGGCTGGGGTTGCCTGCAGCAGGGAGGAAGTTGATTTTCTAAGGTCTCTGGGAGTGGCAGATTCCAAGCTTCTGAGGAGAGAAAAAAGAGAAGCTCTCTACAGAGAAATTGCCTATCACTTCAGCTTTGATGTGGTTCAAATCCTGCCAGAGGAGATTGACAGGGCTTTAAAAAATAAAATTTCTCTGAATCTTCTTGAAGCTGAAGCCTTCAGCAGAGTTCTGAACAATCTCTCACCAGAGGAGGCCTTTGTTGACTGTGTAGGCAGGGAGCCCAGGACCTTTATAAAAAGTATGAGCAAAAGTCTAAAGGTAAACTGCAGGCTTGTGGTGGAGCATAAGGCTGATAGGAATTATCCTATTGTGAGTGCAGCTTCAATAGTGGCCAAGGTTGAGAGGGACAGAGAAATTATGAGGCTGAAGGAGGAGTTTGGTGACTTTGGGAGCGGCTATCCCAGCGACCCAAAGACAAAATCCTTTCTGGAGAACTGGATAAAGGAAGAGGGGGAGCTCCCTGCTTTTGTAAGAAGCTCATGGAAGACTGTAAAACGGTTGAAGCAGAGTACTCAAAATTATACTCTTGACAGGATGTGAAATATAACAAAGATGGCGAAAGTGGAGGAAAAGTGGAAAGATTTATCCAATTTTTTAATCTTTTATCTTAGGAAGCAACCAGGAGGGTTAACACCTGCATCTGCAAAAGCTGGGCAAAAATAATTGAAATAAATATATGCCATCAATACAACTACAAATAAAGATGCCAAAATATCAATTAATTTTTCCAAACCATCCATATCAAGTGCCTCCTTCAACCTCTTCTATGTACACATGCGGTATCTTCTTAAGCCTGACAACATATCGTCCCCATTCACGCCACATGTTTATGCATCTCTATTTTTTACAATTTTATTATAACATTTTTCCCTCTACCTCGTCTTTTGACTGTTCCAGAAATTGTTATCACTTCTGCCCCAAGTTGTCTGATTTTCTGCTCATAGTAGTCTAAATCAACGTTAGCTCCTATATCTAAAATAAAAGCCAGCACATTATCAAAAGTATCAAGGTACTCAGTCACCTGCCCAATAAGCATTTTTAGACTGTCTCTTTTCTCTGCTATTTTTACTTCTATTGCTATTGCATCATCAACAATCAGATCAATTTTGCCAGCCTGCGTTGGAACCTGTCTCCTCACTTTTCCTCTTCCAAGCTTTGCTGAAAGATATTGATATAGCTGCTTTTCAAGGTCTTCTTCATTATGAACTATCTCAGGTCTGAAGTCTTCTATTATATCTATTATATCATTGCTCTCTGTGCTTGATTGCTCAATGTACCTTATTTCTTTCATTACTTCATTTTTATCTTTATCTTGTTGATATATGCTTTCTTGAGCTTCTTCTAATTCTCTTATTAAATCACTGAATTTTATCTTATATCTTTTGGCATATCCTTCGACTTCAGATAAACTCAAATTTTCAGCTAATTTTTTTGCAAGCCCATCCTTTGTTCTTATGGTTATTTCTTTAATTTCAAATGGATCTGAATAGTCTATATAAGTAGGACTTATCCCCTTTGCTGCGCATATTCTCTTTAATTGCTCAAACTTGAACCTCATTAGAAGCTCAACTTTAATTTCATATACTTTTTCTCTGTATGCCATCTCCCTTGCAGCTTTATCCATAGCTTCTGCAGCAACTTTCCCTACTTTCTTAAATGTATCAAGAATCCCCATCCTCATGAACCTCCTCAATGAACACATGGGGGATTTTCTTGAGCCTGACGACATATCGCCCCATCTCTTTCTTCATTTCAACGATGCCCTCCTCCGCGAGGATACGGCAATGATTTTGTAGAGTTATAAACGCCCAGTTCTTCTTTAAATGATTATAAATCTCTGTAAGTATATTTAAATTTTTTGAAGGCTCTTTCTAACCTCTTATCATCATAAATTTTGAGGTCAGTCAACTATATCTCCCTCTGGATATGAACAAATAAAAATTTTACACTTTTGCGAGAACACTGGAAAAGTAGAATCATAGGTTGTAGGGGTTGAGTAACCCCTGAATGATAGCGGGGGGTCGATTTGAACGACCGATCTCCGGAATCGTGGTCGTTTCTAATTTTTCACTTTTCCACAGCTCTTGGGGAAAGTCTTTCTTATGCGCCTTATATTGGTAATTGGGGGTATAGAAATGCTGGCGAAGTTTGTCGATGCTGAAGGTCGAGAAAGATGGGTAAACGTGAGGATAGATGATAGCATTGAAGTTCGAGAGGGCAGGCGGTATTCTTCAAGCCAGAGGAGCTTATCTTCATCCCGCGCTATCCTGACTACGACGCCCCCGATGGTGTCAGCCTGCTCAGGGAGAACTACGCCAACATCATGAACAAGCTCGGCACGGAGAAGTACCAAGCAATCATGCTCAAGCGCTTCGTTGATCACAAACACAAGTTCAAAGTTCCCAGGGATTGGTGGGGTAGAATTGAGGAGCTCCAGAGCAAAATCAAAAATATGCTTAAGGCAGGTGGCGACCTCTGGATCCCCGAGGGCATGGACGTTGAAGTAGTTGAGCCGAAAGGCAACCCTGTTGCGACGATCAAAGCTCAAGAGCATATAGAGGACCAGGTAATCGCCGGCATGGGCTTCAGTGACAGCTTCACCGAAAGCAACAGCAGCAACCGCTCAGTTGGTGAAGTGCAGCTCCAGTTCTTTGAGCGTGACATAAGACCCGAGCGCAAAGCCTTCAAGCTCATCATTGAGGACAGGATCATAATTCCCTATGTCAGGAAGAAGCTCGGACCCAAAGCGAAGCCACCGGAGATGGTATTCGAGGACCTCACGCCACGCGATGAGGTTCGCTGGGCTGCGGTGATGGCTTCCTACCTGCCCTACATGACGAAATCGCAGATCAAGCGCCTCTTCGACGAGCTCGGCTATCCAGTGCCAAAGGAAGAGGAAAAAGAGTTCAGCGCAAAGGTAGATCTCGCAACCCAGAAGGGCGTGCCAAAGCCTGTGCTGACTGGAAGCGTTGACGTCAGGGAAGAATTCACGGAAGAAATACATCACCTCCGCAAAGAACTCCTGGAGGTCTTTGACTGAATGCAGCTCTACGATTTCCTCAGCAAGGATGAGGAAGATGCGATCCGTGCCATTGAGGAAGCACTTCTCAGAAAGACAGCAGAATCAAGGAAACGTGCTGTTGAAAAGCTCGCCAAGCTTCTCACAGTCAGCTACTACGTAGGAGCAGAGAAGGCGATAAAAGAAGTTGGCGCAGACGTGCGAATAACAAGCTTGGAGATCAGAGCCCTTGAGAAGCTCATAGAGCAGGATGTAGCGCCGGCAATCAAGGAGATGTACGAGTTTCTCGAGCGCGACGTTAAAAGCGTCATCGAGGAGGGCATCCGGGAGGGGCTTACCTACGATGAAATCTCCACAAGGCTGAAGGAGAGGCTAAGAACAACCTTCGGCGAGGAGATTCACTTTGACAGGCGCGGGAAGCTGCGGGAGGAGATTTACGTTGACCGCAGAGGCAGGCTCAGAGTCAGGCAGGTTGAAATCACCCGCACAAAGACGCTGAAGCTTGACGACTACGCCGATCTCCTTGCAAGGACCAACGTAAAGAAAGCCTACGCCCTGGGGCACCGCGAGGGCTATGTCACCGCTGGCCTGAGAAAATGGAGGTATCGCAGCGTAGCAGATGAACGCACCAGGCCGCATCACTTAGCTCTTCACGGCAGAGTATTCGAGGTTGGCACAGTAGAAGAAGAGCTCGCTCTCCGCGTAATGAGCGAGCCAAACTGTAGATGCAGGCCCTCGCCATACTTCGATGATCCCAAGCTTGACACGCCTCAAGAGGTTTTCGAGCAGGAGAAGAAAAAATGGGCGAAGCAAACTTTTAACGAGTGGAAGCTTGACAGGAACATCGCATTCGTCGCCAGAGCCAACCCACAGAGCAAGAAAGAACTCTTCGAGCTGAAGAAAGAGCTGGCAAAGCGCTTCTCCACGAAAGACTACCAAGCGCTTGGCTATGCCCTGAGTATGAGTAGCGAAGAGATGGCGGAGGATGTGCTCAATACTCTCTATGAGAATTTCAGCTATAGCTACAAAGACAAGCAATTCTCTTTTGTTCACATTTACGATAAGCACATGGTCAAAGAGAAATTTTCTCTGTTAGATGTTTTGCGAATCAGAGAGGAAGGAATTCCCTTAGGCTTGTGGAGAGGTTCATTGCACAAAGTTAGCGAATTGCAGGATGGTAGACTGTTCAGAGTTGCAATAAGCCCGAAAACACTGAAAATAAATACTGCACATGTTACAAGTGAGAGATACCTTGAGAAGATAAAAAGAGAAGCAAAGAGGGTTGACTATGATTATTCCGCTGGATAGTCATGACCTGGAGGATCTGAAAGCCTTTGGCATAAACGAAGGAGAGTACCCGGCGGAGGAGCTTCTGGAGAACGGTCCGGAGTTTGTATTCCCCTCAGATAAGGAAGACTTTAAAATAAGAATCTTTAAAGAAAATGGCAGGCATTACATTGAACTGCCTGATGACTTTGAACCCGCCTACAAGGGAGAGTATGTCAGCTTCAATGATGGCGAGTTTGTAGGGGAGCCAGGTAAGGTCTGGGGGATCTTCCACTAATATTTCCCGGGAAATTTTCTGACTTTCCTTTTTAAGCTACTTCTTCTCAGCCTTTATTCATGAGCGAGGTTACTGTAGACTTCACTGTCAGGGTTGCCGATTGCCTGGGTTTTTGTACAGAGAAAGGTGACTTTGTCCCAGTGATTGACTTTAAGAACGAGGACACCTCGAAGAGGCTGAAGCGCAGGATCATCGCCGTCACTGAAGGCACGCACAACGGCATACAGTTTCGAGCCAGCGAAATCGAGGCAATGGTCCGACGTGCCATTGAAGTAAAAGAGCAGGAGAAGAGGAAATACTTCAAAGTACCTCTCGTTCTCGACCACAGCGATAGCTTTCTGGACAAAGTAGGAGCTATCTACAACCTCGAGTTCGGCAAGGATCCAGAGAAGGGGCTGCAAGCGGCAATAGCAGACGTGGAGTTCTGGAATACCACACCCATGCTCAGAGAGGTTGCAGAGCGCGTGAAGCTTGACCCTGAGAACACCTTCTTCTCCGTCAGGGTGAAGGGCAGAATAGAGCAGGACGCAGAAGGGGAGTACCTTGCCGACATGACCCTGGTGCACATCGCCGTGGTAAACGAGCCTGCTGATCCCAATGCCAGGCTCATTTCTAATTCCTCCATTTTCGCTTCCTCCTTAGAGACTCTTGATTTTGGCGTTGTACCGAGCAATCCGTCAAACTACCGCAAGGCGAGCGAGGATACACCTTGGGAAAAGCCTCACCTTGAAGACTTCACAAACAAGCGCTGGGATGAGCTTACCGAAGCTGAGAAGCGCAGAATAGCCCAGCACTTTGCCTGGGCTCCGAAGATGCCGCCCAACGCATTCACAGATCTCAAGCTGCCGCATCACCGCCCTAGCGATGGCGCCGTAGTATGGAACGGTGTTCGCTCAGCGATGGCTGCGCTCATGGGCGCCCGTGGTGGCGTTGACATTCCAGCGGCAGATAAGCGCAAGGTGTACAACCATCTCGTAGCTCACTACAGAGAATTCGAAAAAGAGTCTCCAGAGGCAAACTTCGCCAAATCTGACTTTGCTTTAAATACAGAAGGCTCGAAACTCAACAACAAAGGAGGTCTAAGCATGGAAGAAATAGAGAAAATCAAGGCAGACCTCAAGAAGGAGTACAAGCAGAAGCTCGAGGAGGTCAAGCAGGAGTTCTCAGCGAAGATCAAGAAAATCGAAGAGCTTACAGAGCTCCGCGCGGAGATCATCGCGATTTACCCTGAGGTTGACAGAGATTTCCTGAAATCTCTCGACATGGAGCAGCTGGAGAAGTACAAGGCGGACCTCGAGAAGCGTATGGTGGAAACCCAGAGTACCGAGAAGAGCAGGGATAACGCAGCAAAAGCCAAGGACCCGTTTGAGCTGGCAGAGAAATACTTCGGACCCGTTGAAGAGGTGGTGTAAATGGTGGCAACAGCTACCTCGCCGGTAAGAGGATACCTCCCTGAAGGCACTCTGAGTTCAAAGGTGGATACCACGCAGACAAAGGATGCCGACGGCTACTACTACAAAGCTGGAGACCTCGTAGAGGTCGCTGGCGACGAGACCATCAAGAAGGCAACCACCACGGGCAAGGCTATAGGCGTGCTTGTCTCGAGCATCCACGAGAGCTCTGCACCCGAAGGACTTGACTCCAGGCACCGCGTTTCCGTGCTCACGAGGTTCAGGGCTATCGTTGAGTTCGTCGCAGAAGGTACTATCAACGCCGGCGACGCCGTTACCACGAGCACAACCAACCCTGGCAGAGTCAAGGCTCTGCCACCAGAGACCATCAACGAAGGTGGTACTGCAACGCACACCATAGACTACCGCGACCCCATCGGCATCTGCTGGAAGGGCGGAGCCGATGGTAGCAAGGTGCTCGTGCTGATATGAGGTGGTGAAGATGACTACTGCAGCTTTCACACAGAAGGATTTGGCATACCAGGACAGTCCCGCCCTTAAGCCTGAGGTCATAAGGGCGAGGGTCAAGCAGGTCTATGAAAAGACACTGATAGGAAGGCAGCTTTTGAGTGGACCAGAGAACATCGAGGGCGATTCCGTTTCCTGGATAGAAGAGGGTGACATCGTAGGCAACGTGGACTGGATCAGCGAGCAGGGCGGCTTTCCGAGCATAGACTACAGCTATGACAAGAAGTCCAAGCCTATCCGTCCCTATGGTGTGACCTTCGACATTACGCTGATGGAGCGCAGATTCTCCCGCGTCCAGACTGTGGGCAGAAAAATCAATCGCAGCGTTTACAAGATGCGCCGCTTTGAAGACGATCTGATCTTCAACGCCATGCTCAACGCAACTGGCATAAACACATTCGATGGCACCAACTGGACCGATCCCACAGCTGGAGATCCCATCGCAGACCTTGAGCATGCCAAAACGCTCATCGACGATGCCACGGAGGGTGGGCAGGCTACAGACGTCATCATGAGCCCGCTCATGTATGAGCGCCTCACCAAGTTCGACGTGGTACGCAACAACAACTATCTCCAGGCACAGGTGGTCAAGACAGGCGTAATCCCTGGCCTTGCAGGACTCAACATCATCAAGGACAAGGCCGTTGATCCCAACGACGACGGTGTTGTGCTGGTGATCCGCAGAAAGGACGTCGGCTTTATCGCTGAGAGCATACCCCTGACCACAGTCAATGTCTCTGGTAAGAACCTCGGCAACCCGATGATAGACAACCGCTACTTCAACTTCGCCATGGCAGAGCCTGTCATAGACAGCCCAGAGTACATCTGCAAGATCACTGGCCTGAAGGCGTAAGCGCCTCTCTTTCCATTTCCCGGGAAATACTGAGGTGATGTAGATGCCAAAGAAGGAACTGCTTGTGGAAATTAGAGCCGCACACTTCGAGAGCAAACACCTGCGAGGCAAGAGGGGCGACAGAGGCAAGATACCAGCGGACGAGAAGCTTCAGACGCCTGCGGAGCGCGATGCATTGAAGAACGGCAACCTCGTCGTTATCGACCTCGAGCCAGTGAAGAGCGAGCCAGCGCCTGAGGAGAAGCCCAGGGAAAAGGGAAGGAACAAGAAGGGCAAGAAGGCTGAGGAAAACAAGCCAGAAGACGCCGAGTAGGGAGGGAAAATGGACGAGTCCCTCCTCATGAAGTACCTCGACAGCAAGTTCGAGGATCAGCAGAGGCAGATTTCATCTATCTGCAAGAAGCTAGACAAGCTAATCGAAGATAACAGAAATGACCACGTGCAGCTTTACAGCCGCATTGGCGTGCTCGAGCGCTCTATTACAGGACTTAGTCAGACAACTACAGCAATCGAAGATCATGAACAGAGGATCCGCGCTCTGGAAACATTCAAGAATAGGATAATCGGGGCCCTCGTGGTAATTCCGGCAGGAGTTAGCACGATGGTGGTGAAGCTTAAAGACCTGTTCTCTGGAGGGAGCTGAATTGGCAGCTACTATCGACGACGTGAGGGCACATATTGGCGACACCGACTCAGACAACTACATCTTCGATGACCCTGAGATTCAAAGCGCTCTGGACGAAGCTCAGGCAATCATAGAGGCGGAGGGAGGGAATGTTAGCAGTGTACTGGGCAAGAGAGCGCAGAAGTTGCTTGCTGCCGCCTTCCTGGTTGACATGAAGACCGGGAACATAAAAGAGCGCAACGTCAAAACAATTCGCGAGGGTGATGCCTCGCTGGACTTTGAAGACCTCTCCGCGAAGGCTAAGGAGTGGCGCGCCGAAGCTGAGAGGCTGATTGACAAGTTCAGACCTCTGCCCTTCGGTGTGACTAACGATTTCTTCAGTGAATGAAAATGTTCTCGTCTTTAGACTGGCCCTATAAAATTGAGCTGGTAAGAATCACAGAGGGCTACACTGATCAGAGTACAGGAGATTTTATCCCACCCCAGGAAAGTGTGGTGGAAATAAAGGGACATATCTGCGACATTACGGTCAAAGACCTAGAGCACGCTCCAGAAGGACTCTATGAGCTGGGCGACAGAAGGCTATACGTGGATAAGAGCTACGGTGTTGCCGAGGGAGATATAATCAAAATCACAGAGGCGGACGGCTCAGTGAGCGAGTGGAAAGTTGTGCGCAAGGAGAGAAGCTACGGCTTGCCTGAAAGATACGCAGCCTCGAGAGAGGTATTTCTGCTCAGGCGGAGGTCATTATAACAAATAGTATCTCTGTTTATAGCTCAGAGGGACACATGTTCAGGTTTTCTTAGCTTTAGTAAGAAAATTAAATGCGTAGGATTCTGCACTCTTTTTGGCTTCTTCTTGTTTTTTTATAAGATCTGCTCTCATTTCAAAAAATTGTAATCTCCCTTTAAACATTATTGATAATTGATTATAAATGCTTTCATCAATAAATACCACACTATTGTCGATCTTCTTAGGCATTCTTTCACAAAGAAAGGCAAGCTCATCATGAACTCCCATTAACATTCCCTCTAGTGATTCTTTGAAGAAGAAAAAGAAAAGGACATCTGCCCAGTTTTTCATGAAATCTCTGCTTTTCTCAAACACCTCTTCCTCAGTTTTTGCCGGTATATTATCAAAATCCTCTACCAACTTAGTCGACACATATCCTCTTTTAATGAGGTGTTCTTTAATATCGACCAATCGTCTTTTAGCAGCTTTTGGTCTGTACGGTCCTAGTATAAGAATTTTTAATCTCGGTTTTCTGTTAAGTAAATTATCAGAGCCGCTGAGTTTCTCAACTATACCCCCTTGCATATGTTTTGAAATTCTAATGTAAAGTTTTATATATATCTTTTGTTAAT
This sequence comes from Candidatus Hydrothermarchaeota archaeon, assembly GCA_964501105.1. Taxonomy (GTDB): domain Archaea; phylum Hydrothermarchaeota; class Hydrothermarchaeia; order Hydrothermarchaeales; family BMS3B; genus BMS3B. The sequence continues at coordinate 48,628 of CAZCRG010000002.1, forward strand.
GTTAAACAAGTCAGATTTAACTGACCTTAGAGGTGGTGCGAATATGTTTGAAGGAAATGAAAGGGGGCGTGCTGACGCTATCGACTACTACGCCAACCTTTTCCCTGAGGAATTGAAGGAAGCGGTTAGAGCGTTTGACAACAAGGTGAGGCAGGCGATTGTGGCTGCTCTGTTGTGCGAAGGTGAAATGAGCTTCGCCGAACTGAGGGACCTGCTGGTACTAAAGAATAGCAGGATGTCACCACACCTGCGCATGCTCATAAATGGCAAGTTGATTGAAAACTTTTTCAAGGAAGAGTTTGGGGAGAGAAAGCACTCATTTTACCGCATCAGCCCATACGGCCATAAGTTCATAAAATCTCTATTTGACTCACTTTCTACGACAGATATCCTCATACCTCCGCTGGTTGACATCAAACCTGAGAGAACACAGCCATGGAAGACCTTTTATAAAGGAGGAGAAGAAGGCGCTCCCTTGGATAAGCTTCATGTCAGTTGGGATTTACCCACTATAACGATTGCCTCTGGCACTAAGGTGACAACAATTAGCCAGACAGGGCAGGTAATTCGCAAAGAATTGCGTGTCTCCTCGGGGAAAGTAAATTAGGGGTTGTGAACTATGAGAGTGGAGATTCAGGCAAAGAAAATAGAGATCAACAGTCACGAGGAGATCCCAGATGTTGTAAAGGGAAGACGCAATATTCTGTTGGAGGTTAACCATTCAGCGTCTTCCCCAGATTTCTATGATTACACGACACTAAAGAGCAGGCACCGAATTTCAATCATCTACTACGAGGAAGATGCCAAAAGAAAGAGAGAGATAGGCAGTGCGGACTGCCACTTGGTCGTCCTACTAATTGACGATAACAAAGAAAAGCTTCAGTCGATATTTGACGTGTGGAATACCAGAGGGTACAACGAGGTGCCACTTGACGTGAGAGTAGCAATCGAAAATACAATCTCTTTCATGATTCTACCAGCATTGGGGGTGGTTGCTGAGAAAGTTAGGCTACCGCCACCAATGCCTCCAGTTTCCTTCAGTCCGAGGCCTACTCAAAAAGAACTCAGAAAGTGACATATAGACCCCACTTTCTCTTTTGCCAGAACTTGAAAAAGCACCAAGCGTCGATATTTTCACCAATCACTTTGACTTTCTTTTAAAAACACCGCTTATAAAAAACTTTCTGGAATATGTTCATTGAAAAGCGGGGCAACATTAAGAGGATAATAAGGGACTTGCCAAATATCCTTGACAATATCGCTAATGAGGTAGCTATCTACTTTGAAAAAGAGGTGCTTGACACAATAGACTCACAAGACGGCGGTAGATGGCCACCTCTACACCCATTCACAATAGAAAGAAAAGGCTCATCTAAGCCTCTGAAAGATAAGGGGGAACTCTACAAGTCGATTACGCACAAAGTTGATCGCAGGGGCAGTGTAAGAATAATCAAGGTCGGACTTTTCGGAGAAATAGCAAAAATTGGTGCTGTGCATGAGTTTGGCGCTGAGATCGAAGTGACGCCAAAAATGCGAGCATTCTTACATAGTCAGGGTTTGCATCTCCGCCAGAGCACTACTAAGATCATCATTCCTGAGAGATCATTTCTCCGCAGCACTCTAAGCAAAAAGGAGAGAGCAATAAAGGATATGGTGAGGGGGAGACTAAAGCAGGAGTTGCAGAAGTATGGCATCTGATTTCCGACTTTCCTTTTTATACTCCTTTTCCAAGGGCTGATTAGAGAGCGGGAAAACCCCGCATGTCACAGACATCAACGGAGGAATACCCTGTGCTGAGCAGGCAACAGAAAAGAGAGATCTGGCAAGCGATTGTGGCTAATTTTCCTCTGACAGTTGAAGGCAGGAGCATCAATCCGCATATGCGCTATGTTAACCAAGCTGAGAGTGCAAAGTTACCTGAAGTCGTGCTGAACTATCCCGACGAAGGGCACGCAGAAGTCGAAGACATAGAGGGTGGGGTGATTCAGAGCTCAAGACTGAGCATAAGCGTGTACGCTGAGGGATACAGGGATGAGTCGGGCTATATTGCCGCTGAAGTAATGGCTCAGGAAATTGCACGGCAGCTCAGGGAGTGGTTCCTAAGCAAGAGAAAGAATGCGGAGCCAATTGGTCAAGATCTCTATGTAATGAAAGTATCGGAAGTTCGGAATCTGACTTCTCTCACTGTAGTGAATGAGACGAAGGCGCGGTCACAGTTCGATGTAATGTTGAGTTATATGGTGGTGGTATAATGGCGAAATACGAAGATATGCTGAAGGCGGAGCTCATCCAGCTCTGCTATGAGAAGGATGAGCAGATTTCTGCTCTCCAGGCTCAGGTGCAGGAGCTCAGCACTGCGAAGCAGGAAGCCGAGCAGGCAAGGCTGATGGTGAGCCTGCTCTTCGACGAAGCAACGATGGTGCAGAGGCTGAACGAGCAGATTCAGGCAAGGCAGAAGGCGATAGAGGAAATCAACAGGAGAATAGCTGAGCTTCAGAATGCACCGCTTCGTGAGAATGAGAGGAACAAGCTCATAGCAGACTACAATTCGCAGATTACCCAGCTTCAGGAGGAAATCAAGAGCATTTCTGAACTTCTTGCACAGTACGGAGGTGAAACCGCATGAGCGCAATAGTTGGAAATCAGGTGCTTGAATATGTAGAGGAGACAACTGAGGGGCAGACTCCCGCAAATCCTGCGATGCAGTGGATAGCCCTGCTCAACCCTGTATCGCTGAAGCTCCCGCAGAAATACACAACCACAAGATACCTCGCTGACGAGGCGAGCACGAACAAGCTCGGGGCTATAGTGAATGTGCAGCACAGCGAGGAGATAGAGCTCAGCTTCACCGCAGAAATACAGTCTTTGGACTTCTGGGCTAAGTATTGCCTGGGTAGCACAGGAGGCACTGCGGACAACCTGCCAAGCCTGAGCTTCGGCATTATCGTGGATGTGGCAGGGACTAAGTATTACGCCCTGATAAAAGGGGCTAAGTGCAAAGATGCAAAACTGAGCGTGGAGGAGGACGGCACATTCAAGCTGGAAGCTACATTCAGAGCGATGGACTTCTCAGGCTTCAGCACAACTGACTACATAGGCACAGGCTCACATGCTACTGCTGACAGCTCCAGCCCGCTGAAGTGGAAAGACATGAGTGCATTGACGTGGGGAGGCAACGATTTTGACAACTACGGCTGCTATGTCAAGGCACTCGAAATCAGCACCAGCCACGATCTCAAAGAGGTAAAAGATGTAGGAGCAACAACCAGCACAGGCATTGTGACAATCGTCCCGGCTAAGAGGGAAATCAAGGTCTCTATCACGGCGGACTTCTCCAGCCTGGACATGGTAAACCAGGTCAGGAATGGCAACAAGGCAGACCTCGCAGCCACAATAGGCACAAAGACAGTCACAGTGAAAGACGTAATCTTCCCCGAGGTGGGCATGGAGCTCAAGCCAGACGACCTCGTGGAGCAGGACTTTGAGAGCCTGGAGTGCACAGGAATAACGGTGGCATAGAGGAGCTGAGCAGAGATGGAGTTCAGGAGCCAGCCCCTGCACAAGGACGTGAAGCGGGTCAGAAAGCTTCAGAAGAAAATCCTCTTCAATCTTCTTGACCTCAGCGAGGCAAAGGACATAGACCCGAACATGGAGGTGCAGGAGTACCTCACCAGGAAGCTAACAGAAAACCCGGAGAAGCTTGCAGAGTTTCAAGATGCACTGGAGGAGTTCAACTACGTGGCTACAATCATCCTGGCAACAGGCATGACCGAGGAGGAGATAGACAACCTCACCGAAGAGGAGTTCTGGGAAATCTACGAGAAGAGCAGGGAAGCCCTGGGAGGAAAGACTGCTGAGGATTTTTTCGAGAGATACAGCGGAAGTATATCCTTGACACCGGCGAGGGGGGCAGGCTCAAGCTCAGAGACCTCATCGAGCAAGACGCCAGAGAGTTCACAAGAGCGGTCAAAAGGGCGTTCAAAGGCAAAGCGGTGAGCAACGAGTGGCTGGAGGATTACTCAATATGCAAAGAGATGGGCTGGACATGGGAAGAGCTGATGAACACCCCGCATGAGGTTGTTGTTGCATTCTCACGTATTGCGAGCATAAGAGCAAGAATGGAGGAGATTGAAGCCAAAAAAATTGAGGAGGCGAAGAAATGAAGATTGGAAGGGTTGAAATCCCGGCAATAACGAAAGTCGAGAGGAAGCCCCTCTCTGGCAATGTTGACGAGATAAGCATAGAGGGTGTGCTCATTAAGAATTCGACTTATACTGACAGCCTGGACGTGCAGTTTGAGAATCTCAAGAGCCTGAAAGCCGACGATTTGACAGAGCCAAAGCTGATAAGAGCAGCAGGACTCTCTCACCCTGTGGTGGTAGATGAGAAGGTGGCATACAACTTCATAGACTATGCAGGGCTCAAAGGCTTCCTTGCAGTCAAGGAAGTTTCAGCCCCGAAGTCAGCCGAGCAGATAAATCTGAGAGAGGTCAGCATCTCCGGCATCTTCGCCCCAAGCACTATATACAAGAGAAACCTCCGCCTTGGCATCACAGACCTGCAGAACGACTGGGGCATAACTGGGAGAACTCTCGTGGCACTCCCGCCGAACAGCAAGAACATAGAAGGGGCAAGCCTGCTATACACGATTGACAGCGAGGACGGGCAGATAGGCATATATGAGGCAAGCGGGGATGAGGTTGCTTTTGACTGCGAGCTCAGCGATGAAGAGCTCGGGGCGGTGACAGTGTGGGATACCAACAGCACCACAGCACCGACAGAGACAGATTTGGCAGCGAAGAGCACAGGAGGAGTTGCATGGTCGAAAGTGCTGAACAAAGAGCATGATTTCAGAGATAATTGGGTTGTGGTTGAAAATGGATACATTGCAATAGCGTTTAAGAAGCAGACGGACTATGCACAAGTGTTTTATTACAATGGCTCGTGGAAGGGTTACTATTCTTTTGTTTTTAGAAGTGCCGCTTGGTGCTATATTAAAGAAGCAAAAATTACAGAGATTTCTCAGGATATTGTAAGATTCATTCTGTATTTCATTGGAAGCGACCTTAATCCTGATGAGTATGAAACTATTGAATTAAGCATATTCAGAGGTAAAAATATCTTCAAAGTTGAAGTATTGGATAGAAATCCTGCAAATGCTTTTTCAACAGGTATAACAAGGTCAGCATCCTATTTTGTTGCGGATAGTTACGTGAGAGATAGAACATTGTTTACAACGCAGGCGAATTCAGGAAGTCATCAATATGCACTACAATTCAGTCCAACTGGAGACAATATTGCTATAATATACAACACCGGAAATGAAGACATAAACGTAAGCGATGTGTTGAGATTATATAATCCAGCTACAAAACACTATGGCTTTGCGTTAATTCCGTTCGATTGCAGCAAGTTGTTTGCAGAGGCTGAAGATGGGATCATATCTGGCGATACTGCAAACGTTTTTGTAGATGCGGATGCAGATGCGAGCAACGGACAGGCAGTAAAATTTCAAACAACGACAACAGATGAACGTCTGGAAATAACAGACATGCTTGGATTGCCCGCTGGAACGTATAGGATATTTTTCAGGTTGAAAGTTGATAATAATGCTGATACAGGGAATGTGACTGAAATTTTTGTAGAAAATTTAGATACAAATACGAAACTTACGTCAGTTGTATTAGCCGGGTCTGATTTTGCTGCAAGTAACACATACGAATATAAATACTTTGACTTAGATTACGATGGAGTAAGTAATATCTCCTTGAGAGCATGGAGAGACTCTACATATAGCACTACTACAAACGTATGGATAGACTACATCCTCATCGTCCCAATAAGCAACGGCAAGAACTTCCCGCAGGACATCGCCCACTCTTCTATGCGTCTCGTTGAG
>CAZCRG010000003.1:0-37045 GCA_964501105.1 Candidatus Hydrothermarchaeota archaeon
CATCTGGCGTGAGCTTATATTAAGAAAAAAAGTTAATATAGATAAGCTTGTTGTTGTCGCAGGAGGCGACTGCTATAACGCTCTTGTAGATGGCGAGAGGGTTGAACTCTCAGGCCTGCCTACACTTTACTTCATCTATCCCTTCAACAGAGATGTTAAGGTTATGGAGGAGAATCTTAATTCTCTTGCAGAATTTGCGGGAGGGATTAAAAATGAAGAGACCTTTGAGGAGGTAGCAGAACTCAAGAGGGAAGCTATCAGGGTGGATTCCCTCCGCACAAAAGGAAAAATAAGTTCAGTCAAGGGCTTTGAGATTGAGGTTTCAGGGAGCGACTTAATGGGCAGCCTGGCGAAATACAGAGAGGCTATTGAAGGCCTTGAGGAGGAGGATGTGGATTTTGACTACAGGGTTGCCCTTCTGGGAATTCCACCAATATATAAGGATTTCCACACATTTCTTCAAAGTGTAGGCTTACACGTTGCTTATGATGAGATGCCCTTTGAATTTATAAGACACACAGGGCGAAATTTGAAAGAAGTGGCAGAGAGCTATGTGAACTACACCTTTGCAGGAAATATAAAGAGAAGAATGCAGTTTATTGAGAGGCAGCTCAGAGAAAGAGAAATAGATGCCATAATCCATTTCCAGCAGTTCTCATGTCACCACAAGCTGGAGGACAGTATTTTTAGAGAATACTTTGCCGAGAAGCTTGGCTATCCCTATATAACAATTGAGGCAGATCTTCCTGGGAACACGCCAGAGCAGGCCAGATTAAGACTTGAAGCCTTTGCAGAGCGCTTAGCTGAGGTGGTGTGATGTGATTATTGGTCTTGATGTAGGCTCAAGGGCAGCAAAGGCAGCCTACTACACTGATAACTATGAGTACAGAATAGTGAGCTCTCACTCCTGGCAGGATTTGATAAAGGAGGAAGGTATAATAGTTTCAACTGGTTACTTCAGGAAAAAGGTACCTCATGATTTGAATGTTACAGAGATTACCACTGCTATTTATGGTGTGAGGCATTTTATTAAGGAGAATATTGATGCAATTGTTGATATAGGTGGGCAGGACACCAAGGTTATTGATTTGAGGAGGAATGACTTCAGGATGAATGACAAGTGCAGCTCAGGCACTGGCACCTTCCTTGAGTATATAGCCAACTACTTTGCCCTGGATGTTTCTGAGCTGGAGAATCTTCATTTTAAGGCAAAAACTAGGGCTAATATTAACTCCACCTGTTCAGTTTTTGCCCAGAGCGAAGTTGTATCAAGGCTTGTTGAGGGCTACTCCAAAGAGGAAATAATCAAGGGCATACATCATGCCTTTGCAAGAAGAATATCTCAGATGCTCCCAAGAGAAGCTAAGGTGATAGCTCTTATAGGCGGAACTGCCAAGAACAGAGGTGTTGTGGATGCCTTCGAGAAGGAGCTTGGGGTTAAGGTTCTCGTACCCCAGGAACCCCAGGTGGTGAATGCTGTTGGAGCTGTAGAGTATTATCTCTCCATGGGGGAGAAGAGGTGAAGCTTTTTCTCTTACCTCTGGGCAGTATTTTATTTAGGAGGTTGAAAGTCTGACAGTAGCTCCTGGAGAATCCTGGTGCGGGAACTGAGATGCTCTAAAAAGAGCTTCTCACGGAAGAATTGTGTAAACCCTGAAAAGGGAAGTATGAAGGTGATTGTATTAATGAGCCACAAACCTGAATTTCTCTATTACTGATACTGTTGCCTTGGGTTTAGGATAGCCCTACTATAGCAGTTTGCTCATGTTAACAAGGATTTAAAATCTGCCGGGGCTGTAGGGTAGCCTGGTTATCCTCGTGGCTTTGGGAGCCATGGACTCCGGTTCAAATCCGGGCAGCCCCACTTTGTTTTTATCCACCAGCTTCAGCCGATAGGACCCTTATTGTATCTGTGTCACAAACTGTTGTATCTGGCCCCTGAAGATTATTTATATCAATACCATTTTTAAGTACTATAATATTGGATTTGAAGACATGGCCGTCAAAGATAAAAGATTTTGCTTTTTCTGATTTTCCTAGAATTTCCTGGAGAACTTCATTTACAGTTCTGTCCTTATCAATTTTTACTTCAACCTCATTTTTTCCGATTTCATCTTCAACAACATAGAGTAATTCAAATTTTACCCTCGCCATAAAAATACCTCCCATAAAAAACTTTTTTATTTAACATCGAAAATAAAATTAACTCTACACTCTTGGAGTAGTGGTTATGGAGGTCTTGATGTTTTCAGGTGTGACTTCGGACCTTCCAACTAACACAAGCGGAGAAAATGTGAAAAGTAAGGGGGCTCTCATTCACTCGCTTACGCAAGGGAACTTCTAGCCCGTATCTGTTAAATAGCCTCTCTTCCCTTTTCTCTTGTTCTTATTCTCACTGCTTCCTCCACTGGTATGACAAAAATCTTGCCGTCACCTTCCTTTCCAGTGGCTGCTGCGTCGCATATGGCATTTATAACTTTATCCACATCCTGGTCTTTCACTACTACCTCTATCTTCATCTTGGAGAGAAGGTCCACTCTGTACTCGCCTGCTCGCCACTGTAGGGTTATACCGCGCTGCCTTCCTCTACCCTTAACCTCGCTGACTGTCATTCCATAAAATCCTGCCTCTTCCAGAGCGAGCTTTACAGGTTCAAGTTTTTCAGGTCTTATAATTGCTTCAACTTTCTTCATCTTCATCACCTAAGCATAGGCTTTCTCAGCATGCTGAGCTATATCAAGCCCTATATCTTCCTCCTCTTCTGGCACTCTCAGGCCTATAGTTCTGTCAATAAGCTTTGCTAAGACATAAGTCACAGTAAAGGCATATATCCAGCTGGCTCCTGTGGCTATAAGCTGGACTACAAACTGCTGGATGTCGCCCAATATCAAGCCACTTGCACCAATACTGGCGAAGATGCCTGTAGCTATGGCACCCCAGGTGCCACCCATCCCATGCACTGCCCAGGCGTCGAGACTCTCATCTATACCCTTCTTAACTCTGGATAGAAGGGCATAGTAGCAGATTGCACCGGCGCCAATACCTATGGCTATTGAGGCAAGGGGAGTAACAAAGCCAGCCGCAGGTGTAATTGCCACAAGTCCGGCGACAGCACCACTAGCTATACCAAGAGCACTTGGCTTCCTGTGATACCAGCTGAGGAGTAGCCAGGTTAATGCTGCTGCAGCGGCTGCAGTGTTGGTTACCACAAGAGCATTTGCAGCAAGGCTATTTGCACCCAGAGCACTGCCAGCATTGAAGCCAAACCAGCCGAACCAGAGCAGAGCAGCGCCAAAAACTGTCATGGGCACATTGTGGGGTTCCATGGACACTGTACCAAAGCCTTTCCTTGCCCCTATCACAAGGGCAATAGCTAGGGCGGAGATACCGGAGCTTATGTGCACTACAGTACCGCCTGCAAAATCAAGAGCACCCAGGTTGGCGAGCCAGCCACCGCCCCATACCCAGTGTGCCAGGGGGTCATAAACCAGGGTGGTCCAGAGAAGTGTAAATACGAGGAAGGCACTGAACTTTATTCTCTCAACAAAGGCTGCTATTATTAGAGCAGGGGTTATAATTGCAAAAGCACCCTGGAATAATATAAAGGCAAGCTCTGGTATGGCGGTACCGTCTAGGACATCAAAGCCCACGCCTTTGAGCCCCAGGTACTCCAGACCACCTATCACCCCGCCTATATCACTGCCGAAGGCGAGAGTATAGCCAAAGAGAACCCACTGGATACTTACAAGGGCAAGCACAGCTATGCTCATTGTTATTGTGGACAGAGCATTTTTCCTCCTCACCATACCGCCGTAGAAAAGCCCAACAGCCGGTGTCATCAAAATCACCAGAGCTGTGCTTACCAGTACCCAGGCAGTGTCACCAGCACTTATCTCAACTGCCTCTTCTGCACTGACGGAGGCAACAGCTGCCATCATGGATAGAATAACTACAACTTTTCTCATTTTTTCACCTCTTTTTAGAAAACTTCTCATAAATATGAAATTTATAAATGTATTTAAGAAATTTTAAGATGTTGTGTGTATTTTTAATAATAAATCACAAAAGTTATGAATTTATCACAAAAGTTAATACAGTTATGGAGAATCCTGTAGCTGAAAGGCTTCCGATAAATATTTATTGCTGCTGAGAAATAGGAAAATTTAGTTGATATAGGGGTATTGAGAGTAGTAAAAAAAATGGTGGTAGCTCAATGGATATAGAGATTAGAAACCTCAGAGTGTTCAACGACATTTCTTTTGTTGCTCACTCGGCAAGGGTTAGCGGTGTTGGAAAGATTAGATGCGAGTGCGGAGGGGATAAAAACTGTGAAAGGTGCGGGGGTAGTGGTTTAAGGGAGCCCACTGACAGCGAAATTTTCAATATGGTACTTGAAAATGACTACTCCTCAGCACTGGAGCATATTGTATTTACCTTTGAAATTCATGGCCTGAGCAAGGGTAACTCTGCTGAGCTTCTGGAGCACAGGATTGCAAGTCATACAGGAAGGAGCACCAGGTATCAGAGTGAGGTAAGCTTTGATTATGTGCTACCTCCTGCGGTTTCACAGATATTGAAGAAGTACAGTATTTCTCCAGATGAATACAAGGCAATGGTTGAGAATGGAGAGGTGAATATTTCTGATGCCTCTGAGGAGGATATTGAAGTTCTTAGACTTTACTCTCAGGCTGTGAAGGCAGGGAAAAATGCCTATAAGTCTCTTCTTGAGATTGGCGTGCCCAAGGAGAGTGCAAGATATGCTCTTCCCTTTTCTGTGCATACAGCCTATACTTACACAATAAATCTGAGAAGTCTTATCAACTTTCTTGGCTTGAGGCTGTGCGTCAGAGCCTCGCCAGAGATGAGATGCCTCGCCTCAAAGATTTATCTTGCTGTAAGAGAGGCTTTTCCTGAAATTGACAGGGTGTGGTGTCGTGGATATAACCATGCCTCCTGCCCAGAGAATGAGGTTAGAGACTCGCCTCAGGGCAGAGAGTGCCCCTTTAAGAATCCTGAGAGTGATGTCTTTATCCCGACAAAAAAGCATATCAGGGCAGGAGTTAAGCTGAAGCCCTTCAGCCATGAGAAGTTTTCAGAGGTGAGGGAAAGTCTTCTAAAGAAGTGGAGCGAGATTTAGAGTTTTTTGCCGAGAATTTCAGTTACTTCACCTTTTTCATCTCTTAAAACAAGACCTCCGAGAAACCCTCTGATTCTGATTTCAACCATATCTTTATCCCTCCTGTAACTCTCAATATCCCTCCATCTGATGAATCTCAGCCCTCTCTTAATGCCCCTTTCATAAATATCAACTTTCCTTGGAGATATAATGGAGAATATCACAGCTGGAAAATATACAAATAAAGGTATCAGTCTGTCAATATTAGAATTTTTATAAACTATTTCATAGAGTGAAATAACTGCCATTGAGAGTATAGACAAACTGTAGATTAACAGAAAAATCTGATTAACTCTATTCCAGAGAGGGTACTCATGAGTCTCATACAGCTTTCTACCCTTTTCAATTCTGGCAACTTTTCTTTTGTTTATATAAATTAATCCAAAAATTAATATTAGTGCTAGAACGATTATATAAATTACGAAAATATTGATACTTATATAGATTTTCTTGATAAATATATAGTATATACCTAAAACAGTACTAAAGATTATCAAAGCCACCTTCTTGAGATTTGACTTTGACAGGTTTATTCTCATAATAGAACCCTCATTTTTCAGTGTCATTTGAGCAACTTAAATTTTAATCTAACTATTATTTTTAACTATTTGTGTTATATGCAAAACATATGAATTTGGCAGAGAAGAAGGTGGCTACAAGAAGCGAAATAATTTCCAGATAACACAGAGAGCTTAAAAACATTTTAAAAAATTAAAAAAAGAGAGGCTTACTTCCGCCTCATAAGCCCTGCAGCCAGTGGAATAACTGCTATTAAAGCAATCGCAGTTGGACCGCAGACTCCTTTCTCCTCCGGCAGAGGTGCAGGAGTTTCTTCTGGAGGTGCCTCAGTTTCTGGAGGCTTTTCCTCTACCTTGCCAAAAGTGTGGATTCCCTCTGCATAGCTGGCTGCCCAGGCTTTGTCTTTATTCTCGTGACACTGGAGGCAGGCATACTCAAGAGTTATATATCCTCTGGCGTATTCTTTGCCGTCCTCTGCTGTTATTATAAACTCTGCATCTTCGCTGGTGTCAATCCTGAAGAGGTGAGTTCTTACGTCACCAACGTAGTCCCCAGTTGCAACTGCAGATTTTGTTGCTTTTGGCATGTGGCAGTCTATACATCTCACTCCTTCTTTCTGCATTAAACTTCCCTGGAATTTTTCAGCAACATCGCTGTGGCAATCTTCACATTTCTTCTTTATACCAGCACCCTCCTCTGGGTTAGTGGCTCCTTTATGCACTCCCTCATGGGGGTCGTGGCAGGTAACACACCTCAGGCTTGCCATGCCTCCTGAGTTCTTGAGCTCCTGATACTGTTCATGGTGTTTTATGAATTTTCCGCTTGCAGGTGGAAGATCGCTTGGACCCCTTATATGACAGAGACCACAGAGTTCGCTTCTCTCATCCACCACTATGGCAACTCCCTTACCTCCACCTCTGGCTACGTGCTCACTTCCGGGGCCGTGGCAGGCTTCGCACTGAATACCTCTGAAAGTCCAGTTGCCAACAATACCAGGAAGGTTAAGGTGGTTTTCATCATAGGTTGAGCCTGTGTTGTGGCATCTGGTGCAGTCGTACATTTTGTCTTCACCGCTATGGTAAGCACTCCAGGTTTTGGTTTCCCAGTTGTACTGGTTTTTCTCCAGGGGCTGACCATCTTTTGTTCTAGTAATTATAAAGCCGTCCTTGCCTATAAATCGAGACTTCCAGCCCCAGCCACCTATCACGTAGAGTATGTCATCCCAGGTGTAGCCCTCTGGTAGTGGCATATCAGGTCTAATTTTCTTTGCCTCATCAGGCGTCATTAACTTGTAGGGATGCCCGGATTTTATAAACTCACTGTATTTGTCAGGATGACAGCCTTTGCACACTTCAGACCCCACATAGGTCGCTGAGGGGTCTCCCTTTGCTATGGACTCTTTAAAATCCCCTATTACATATTCTTTCCCCAAAACTGGGGAGAACAAAAACAAAATTCCAAGTAGAGCAACAATTAAAATTCCCCGCATATTTCCACCTCCTGAAATTTATTTTACAAATTATAAATAGGAATTTAATAGAATATAAAACTTCCCTTTATAGTGACCTACTGGAGCATAAAAGTAAAGAGAAAAATTTTATAAGCAGTGAAAGCCAAGTAGCTTTATGGACGAAGATTTCAAAAAAGATATCCTCAGGTACAGCAAAAAAATAAGTTTTAATCCAGAACATTACAAAAAGTCGGAAAAGAAAAATAAAAGTAAAAGCTGAAAGGGAGCAAAGCAACTCTTATAATAACTTTTCATAGCTTCTTTTGAGTAGCAGTGCATCCTCTTCCAGGTTGGGGCTTTCGCATAAAACCTTTCCTGCTACATTAAAGTCCACAAGAGCTCTGAGAACATCCCTGTAGTTAAATTCTGATTCTTTGAGAATTCTGTGGTTCTTCTCACCTCCCTTACCATACTCTATCCCAGAGAGGTGGATGTGCATATCCTTAAGAGCTTCCCTGCCAAGACCATCTTCAACAGTGGAGAGAATCTGACTAAAGTCCTCATAAGAATTGACTGCTCCTCTGCTTCTTGCATATATGTGGGCAAAGTCTATACAGGGCATCACGCCCTCCAGCTCACTGCTAAGCCTGACAAGCTCCTCCACAGTACCAAACTGGGTTTTCTTTCCTGTAGTTTCTGGCCTGAGGGTTGCTTCTATTCCGTGGGAGCTCAATTCCTCAAGAATTACCTGAATCTCCTTTTTAACCACTCTATAAACCTTCTCAGGAGAGCTTTTCAGGTAGAAGGCAGCATGGAAGGCAATATCTCTCGCTCCACAGATTGAGCCCACTCTTGCTGAGTCAAAAATTCTTTTTCTGCTTGCTTCGGCCTTATCAGGAGAGTTGAGGTTGATATAGTAGGGAGCGTGCACAGTAAGGAGGACCTCCCTTTTCTGAGAAGCCTTTCTCACTTCCCTGGCTTTCTCATCTCCCATTCTAACTCCCCTGACAAACTCCACCTCCATACATTCTAAGCCAAGCTCTTTAACACGCTCTATGCCGGATACTGTGTCCCTGGCCTTTGAAGATAGCGGTGACCCAGCAGTGCCAAAAAGGAGTCTATTTCCCATGGCGACACCTAGAGGATATCTTTAAGCCAGATCTTGTATTTGCCGAGCTCGCCACCAAAGTTGCCAGAGCTTATTTTAACTACACCCTCGACTCTGCTTGCAGCTTCTGCACCTTTCAGCATAGCTTCCTTGACTACCTCAAGGTTTATGCCGTTAATTACTATCTCAGGGATTGAAATAACACCTTCAGGAACTTTTGAGTCAGGGATTTTTCCTCTCAGTGTGGGGCAGAAGGGGTGGTTTGTGGTTGGGCCTATTTCTGGAAAATTGGTCTCCACCTTGCTCCCTGCGCTGCATACATCAAAGGGTGTTATGGCTCCTTCCACAGCTTCTATAGCTTCAACGGCAGCCTCTCCAGCCTCAAGAGCTGCCTCTTCACTGGTGCAGAAGAACCAGAGGTTGCCTCCAGCGACACCTCTGCCTACACCTAAGTAGTGCTCAATAAGCCATTCTCCCATCATGAGAGGTACATTTATCATTTCTCTTCCAAAGCGCTCTTCCACCCATTCATAGCCGTCGCCGCAGTGTCCCACTCTAGGCATGGTGTCTATTTTTGTCTCACTCTCAAAGGCATTGAAGATTCTTGTTGTTGGAACCACCAGAATGCCCTGCCTTATTCGCAGTGAAAGCTCATACTCAAATTTCTCTAATTTCCCTGCAGCACTGCCCCAGACCTGTACTATTGCTCCAGGTCTTCCGTCAGGAGTTTCACTGCTATCAAGCCAGGCTTCCACGCCGCCTTCTGTTCTTCCCACGACAGTGGAGGGTAAGCATGTGGAGCCCAGGGCAGCCTTCCTGAGATACCTCTCATTCTTGGCTGTTATTAGCATTCTGACAAATATTCCTTCAAAGGCTTCGCAGTAGGTGTCTTCAACTTCAACATTATTGAGCTTCATGAGTAAAATTAGGTCAGGAAGATATAAAAACTTATAGAAGAGGGCTCGAAGTTTTGTTTCTCTGTTGAACACAAAATACACCCCGTGGCTCCGCCATATATGCCAAGATATAGGGGCACTCCTAGGTGAAATGTTTATATATCATTAAATATAAACAATAATATAGTTCAGAATTGATGTGAGGGGGATTGGGAATGGACCTTTTCTTCTTGATGAAGAAATCCATAGTCCTCTGAATTATATCTCAAAGTTGGTGGGCTGATAGAGATTAGGCATATCGGGGAGGTATTCAATTCGAACATTTTCGGAAAAAAGGATAACTATCATAATCTATCATGATAGAAGATAGGAGGTATGTAATATGGAAAATCCAAGCTACCACGAAACTATAAATGAGATGCACAAGAAGGTGCAGGAAGATGGCCTCACAAATATAGCAGATCGCTATGAGGCCCAGAGCAACAAGTGTACCTTCTGCAATCAGGGTATAAGCTGCCAGCTCTGCAGCATGGGTCCCTGCAGAATCACAGAGAAGGCTCCCTACGGTGCCTGCGGTATAGATGCCAATGGCATAGCCATGCGTAATATGCTTCACAGGAATATTATGGGTACAGCTGCCTACACATACCATGCAGTTGAGGCTGTAAAAACCTTGAGGGCAACAGCCGAGGGTAAAACACCCTTCAAGATAAGTGCACCTGACAAGCTCATAACCTTTGCTCAGGCTCTGGGTATTGAGACAGATAACAAGGACATTAATGATATAGCCAAAGATGTGGCTGACTTTGTGCTAGAAGACCTCAATAGAGATGCCGATGAGCCCAGCAAGCTTGTTGAAATCTTTGCTCCTGAGAAGAGAAAGAAGGTCTGGAAGGAGCTGGGCATCTTTCCGGGTGGCGTTCTGCACGAGATTATGACCAATGCCGCCTCTTCCATGACCAATGTGGACAGCAACTATGTATCCCTTGCCCTTAAAGCTATGAGGATGGGCATAGCCACAAGCCTTGCTGCCCAGCTAAGCCTTGAGGTAATACAGGATGCCCTCTTTGGCGTGCCAAAGCCACATAGCGGCTATGTGGACCTTGGGATTATGGACCCCGAGTATGTGAATATAGCTGTAAATGGTCATGAGCCCTTTGTGGGTGCTGCTCTGATTGAACTTGCAAAGAGCGAAGAGGTTCAGAAGAAGGCAAGAGAGGCTGGAGCCAAGGGTCTGAAGATAGTTGGTTCTATAGAGACAGGTCAGGAGCTTCTGCAGCGCTTTGAGGTTAATGATGTCTTTGTTGGTTTGACTGGCAACTGGATAACTCAGGAGTATGTCCTTGCAACTGGTGCTATAGATGTCTTTGCCATGGATATGAACTGCTCTCTCCCGGACCTTGCAGACTACCAGGAGAAGTATGGCGTCAAGCTTGTGCCAGTTTCCAAGCTGGTGAGAATGAGAGGCGTTGAGGATTCTCTGGACTACAAGCCCGAGCTTGTGAAGGAGCAGGCTGAAAAGCTTGTAGACCTTGCCATAGAGAGCTTCAAAAACAGAAAGGGTAAGCCCACAAGAGTTCCCCAGAGGAAGCAGGATGCTGTCGTAGGTTTCTCCATTGAGAGTATCCTTGAAGCCCTTGGCGGTAGTCTTGATCCTCTTCTGGATGCCATAAAGGCAGGGGATATCAAGGGTGTAGTTGCTCTTGTTAGCTGCACCACTCTGAAGAATGGTGCTCATGATGAAAAGACTGTTACAATAGCCAAGGAGCTAATAAAGAGGGACATTCTCGTGCTAAGCATGGGCTGTGGTAATGCTGCAGTTCAGGTTGCAGGGCTTACAAGTCTTGATGCCCAGGAACTTGCTGGTGAGAATCTCAGGAAGGTTCTCAAGGCTCTGAATATACCACCTGTACTCAGCTTCGGTACCTGCACAGACACGGGTAGACTTGCGCAGCTTGTTATAGCAATAGCCAATGCTCTGGGTGTGGATGTTCCTCAGCTTCCAATAGCTGCCACAGCACCAGAGTACATGGAGCAGAAAGCTACAATTGATGCTATCTTTGCTATTGCTCTCGGTGTCTATACCCATGTTGATCCACTGCCACCAGTGGGCGGCGCACCAGACCTGGTGAAGCTTCTCACTGAGGATGTGGAGAATGTCACTGGCGGCAAGCTCCTTGTTGAACCAGATATGGTCAAGGCAGCAGAGAAGCTGGAGGAGCACATAATTAATAAGAGGAAAGAGCTGGGCATTTAAAGCCCAGTACATCCTTTACTATTTTTATTCTTTTTAGTTGCAAAAATTTTTTCTGAAGAGATAAATTTAAAGCCGTGAATGCTTGAAGTTCTTGTAAATGGAAATATTACAGAGTATCTCCTGTGGGACATCTCTCAGGTTGTTGGAAGAGCTGTTGTGGCTGAGCATAGTGACTATGCAGAGATAAAGCTCATCAATGTGAGCAGCTTCAGAAGAGGAGAAGGCCTGGGAACTATTCTTCTTGACAGAATAATCTCTGACTTCGGGCACAGGGATATTGTTACAAGTACCTTTAGCTCCAGAGTGAACTGGTATGAGAGAAAGGGTTTTACAAAGAGGGCTGAGAGGGACTCAATAGTTGAGATGTTCAGAGAAGGAAGTAAAAATCAGAGTTCCCTCCCCTTTTTAATTCAGTAGTTGTGGGTGCCTATTACTACAGGTATTCCAAACTTCTCCTCAATAACGCTCTTCATCTCCTCCATATCAATATTGGGACAGCTTGGCTTGAGCTTGGACATACAGGAGGAGAAGTGTATTGCATCCACCTCGACATTATTCACCTGAAGGGCAGCCTTTGCTACAAGTCTCCTTCCTGGACAGCCGCCGCAGTTTCCTAAGGCTACAATCTCAACCTCTTCGTCGTACTTCTCAAATTCACCATCTTTATTTTTTGCAGCTTTGTAGCAGTTGGTGCAGGCTTCAGTACCAACGCAGCCAGATTTCATGACTTCCTGACATCCTATAACGCCTATTCTAACCATGGTTATTCCTCCTGTTCGCTTATGTTCATCATCTGCGAAGCAAGATGAGAGCTTAAATTATATAAAAGTATCTGTGGTGCAGCTAAGGGGTGGAATACTTTTCTGTATAAGTTTTGGGAGAGTTCAAAAAATAGGTGAGGGAGATAGTACTTACATTGTAATCTCAATTTCCAGCTTCTCAGCTATCTCCTTATATCTGTTCCTTATTGTTACTTCAGTTACTCCAGCAACCTCACTTATCTCCTGCTGGGTTCTTCTCTCGCCTATAAGAACAGAAGCAATATATATAGCTGCTGCAGCTACGCCAGTAGGACCTCTCCCTGAAGTTAACTGCATATTCATGGCATTATTGAGAATGTCTATGGCTTTAATCTCCACATCTTTGCTCAATCCAAGAGCAGAGCAGAATCTTGGTATATAATCTATGGGTGTTGTAGGTGAAAGGTTAATTCCAAGCTCTCTTAGAGTGAACCTGTAAATCCTTCCTATCTCCTTCCTGTCAATCATGGCAGCCTCTGCAATCTCATCGAGAGTTCTCGGCACAAGACACTTTCTGCAGGCTGCATATATGCAGGCAGCAACAACACCTTCAATACTCCTTCCCCTTATTAGCCCCTTATCAACAGCTTTCCTGTAAACAACAGCAGCAGTCTCTCTAACATTCTTGGGTAAATCAAGTTTTGAGGCAATCTTGTTGAGCTCTGTAAGAGCAATAGTAAGATTCCTCTCCTTGGCATTGCTCACCCTAATACGCTGCTGCCATTTCCTCATTCTGTAAAGCTGAGCCCTCTGCCTTGACGGTATATCCCTGCCAGAGCTGTCCTTATTACGCCAGTCTATGGTAGTGCTCAATCCCTTATCGTGAATCAGATAGGTTAAGGGGGCTCCTGTCCTTGTACGCCTTACCACCTGTTCACTGTCGAAGGCTCTCCACTCTGGCCCTGGGTCGATCATATCGTGGTCAACCACTAAACCGCAATCGTTGCAGATTATCTCTGCACGGTCGTAATCGTGATACAAATCATTGCTCCCACATTCGGGACATTTCAGTTCATATTCAGCATTTGAGGCTATGTTATCCACCATCCTGCAGTTTTTGGCTGACTGCAAAAATATTAATCAATCTAAATAAAGAAAATAACGAGTGTAAAAATAAAATTTAATATGTGAAGCACCAGCGGTTGAGAGGGGCATTCATATACCCTTTGCCAGGTCCAGGAGCACCTCTTTGGGATTCTCAGCTTTGACAACACCACTGGCTAAAAGTACGCCTTCAGCGCCCAGCTCCAGAGCAGCCTTTACATCCTCTCCAGTGCTTATTCCAGCGCCACAGAGCACAGCTATATTCTTATTTATCTCTTTAACAGCCTCCACACTCTTCTCAACTATCTCGGGCTCTGCCTTGGAGACAGGTATTCCAGAACCTATTAAATCAGGAGGTTCTATGGCTATGCAGCTTGGTGAAAGCTCTGCTGCAGCCCTGCTGACAGCAGTATTGTTGGTGCAAACCACAGTGTAGAGCCCAAGCTCTCTAGCTCTTGAAACAAGAAAATCTATATCAGCAAGCTGAAGTCTGTGCTCTGAATGGTTAATTAAAGTGCCAGAGGCACCTGCTTCTTTAACAGCCTCCAGAACAGTATAGCCTGTTCTTGAGCCTGGAGTAAAAGCTTCTGCATGCTGCGCGAGTACAGGAATTTTAACCTCTCTCGCCACAAGGGCAAGGTCAACCATCTGAGGGGCATAAGCTATACTCACTCCCAGCTCTTCGCTTACCTCCTCACAGGCTTTTGCCAGAGCTAAATCCTTCTCTCCCATACTCTCAGTGTAAGCCTTTACGTTGAGCATTATTACTGGCGTTTTAATCTTCACCTCAGGACCTCCATAATCTTATATGGGGCTGCTGAGATTTGAACTCAGGTCCACGGCTCCCGAAGCCGCGAGGATAGGCCAGGCTACCCTACAGCCCCGTGCAAGAAAGTTGAGGGTTAACAACAGAAAAAACGACAATAAGCGAAGTCTATAGACGCCTTTGCCGTAAAGGTTATATTGCAGAAGGAAGTAGTAAGCAAAGGTGAAGCTGTGAGTATCAGAGAGGAACTTGGCACAAAGATTGCTGGAGAGATAGTACTTTCAGAAAGTGTTGGAGATGCCATAAAAAAGTGGAGAGAAATCTTTGGACTTACTCAGAAGGAGCTTTCCACTGCTCTGGGAATTTCCACCTCTGTTATAAGCGACTATGAGAACGGGAGGCGAAAGTCACCTGGTGTTGGAATGATAAAAAAGATAGTGGAGGCCCTTCTCAGCGAGGATGAGAAGCATGGAGCCAGAGTGATAAGGGCCTATGAGCGAATGGCTGGAAACAACATAAAAACCTCAGCTATACTTGATATACGCGAGTTTTCAATGCCCATGAGCTGCAGGGAGTTTGCAAGAATTGTGAAGGGCGATGTTATAGCCAATAGAGACCTTGTGGAAAAGAAGATCTACGGCTATACTGTGATAGACAGCCTTAAAGCTATTCTTGAGCTGAGCAGCGAAGAGTTTTTAAAGATATACGGCCTAACCTCTGAGAGGGCTCTTGTGTTCACAAAGGTATCCAGCGGAAGGTCGCCCTTTATTGCCATAAGGGTTTCAAGTTTAAAGCCTGGCCTGGTAGTGCTCCACGGTTTAGAGGATGTGGACAGGCTTGCTTTAAAGATAGCTGAAAAAGAAAGAATTCCTGTGATTCTCTCAAAGCTGGAAAGCAGTCGAGAGCTTGTCAGGGAGTTGAGAAGAAAAACAAGATAGGAGGTATCAATTTGGAAGGAATAGAAGGCTATGGTGTTTATATACCAAGATACAGAATAAAGGCTGAGGAGATAGCAAGAGTATGGGGGAGTAATGGCGAGAGTATAAAGAGGGGGTTGATGATAGAGGAGAAGGCAGTCCCCAGTCTTGATGAGGATGCTGCAACCATAGCAGTTGAGGCAGCAATGAATGCTGTGAGAAGGGCAGGGATAGACCCAAAGGAGATAGGTGCAGTGTATGTGGGCTCAGAGAGCCATCCCTATACAGTTAAGCCCACTGCAACTATAGTTGCAGAGGCCATAGGTGCCACTCCAGAGCTAACTGCTGCTGACTATGAGTTTGCCTGTAAAGCAGGAACTGCAGGTATGCAGACAGCTCTGGCACTTGTAAAGAGTGGAATGATTAAGTACGGCTTGGCCATTGGAGCTGACACAGCACAGGGTGCCCCTGGTGATCCCCTTGAATATACTGCAGCAGGGGGAGGTGCAGCCTATATAATTGGTAATAATAATCCTCTGGCAACAATAGAGGCTACATATTCCTTCACCACAGATACACCTGATTTCTGGCGCCGCGAGGGCCAGCCCTATCCCAGGCATGGGGGCAGATTCACTGGTTTACCTGCCTACTTCAAGCATGTTTACAGTGCAGCCCGTGGCTTGATGGATTCACTGGGAAAAGAGCCTGAGGACTTTGATTTTGCAGTCTTCCACCAGCCCAATGGCAAGTTTCCCAGAGTAGTTGCAAAGAAGCTGGGCTTTGAAAAGGAGCAGGTGGAGCCGGGAATACTTGTAAACAGAATAGGCAACACCTACTCAGGTTCTTCAATGCTGGGCCTTGCCAGAGTTCTTGACATGGCAGAGCCTGGGCAGAAGATTCTCGTAACTTCTTTTGGCTCAGGTGCTGGCAGTGATGCCTTCTCTCTAATTGTGGAGGATGCCATTGAAGAGAAGAGAGCTCTTGCTCCCGGGGTGGAAGATTATATTTCCAGGAAGGTTTACATTGACTATGCTACCTATGTAAAGCTCAGAAGAAAGATAAGGGTGTAAAATATGAAGAGAGTTGCTGTTATTGGCGTTGGGTTAACAAAATTTGGCGAGCTATGGGATTCCAGCTTCACAAGACTTTTTGTTGAAGCTGGTGCTGCAGCCATTGAAGACGCTGGAATAGATGGAAAGGATATTGAGGCTATATATATAGGTAATATGTCGGGCGGGAGGTTCATAGACCAGGAGCACATATCAAGCTTGATAGCTGACCAGGCTGGACTTAATCCTGTGCCTTCCACAAGGGTGGAAGCTGCCTGTGCCTCCGGTGGTCTGGCTGTGAGACAGGCAATTATGGCCATAAACTCGGGTATGCATGAGATTGTTGTGGCTGGCGGCGTGGAAAAGATGACAGATGTGCTCACTGAGAAGACAACTCAGACCCTTGCCACTGCCGCTGACAGTGAGTGGGAAGCTTTCCTGGGTATGACCTTCCCGGGGCTCTATGCCATGATGGCAAGGCGGCATATGCACGAGTATGGCACAACCCGGGAACAACTCGCCATGGTGAGTGTTAAGAATCACAGAAATGCACTGCACAACCCCTATGCTCAGTACCACATGGAGATTACTGTTGAGCAGGTTCTCAACTCTCCTCTGGTGGCGGACCCCCTGAGGCTTCTGGACTGCTCACCTATCACCGATGGGGCTGCCTGCGTGATTCTGGCCAGTGAGGAGAAGGCAAAGGAGTTTGTGGATAATCCTGTATACATAACTGGCTCTGGTCAGGCTTCCTCCACAATTTCACTGCACAGCAGGGAGAATATTACTGTTGTGGATGCAACTGTAAATGCTGCAAAGGAAGCCTACATGCGTGCTAAAAAGGAACCCAAGGATATTCAGGTGGCTGAAGTGCATGACGCCTTCACCATAGGTGAGATTTTAGCAATAGAAGGTCTGGGATTCTTTGAGACTGGAAAAGGTGGAGAAGCCACTGAGGAAGGGCAGACAGAGATAGGCGGAAAGATACCTGTTAACACCTCAGGAGGACTTAAGGCTAAGGGACATCCTGTAGGTGCTACAGGCGTAGCCCAGGTGGTAGAGATTGCACTCCAGCTTAGAGGCGAGGCAGGTAAGAGGCAGGTGGATGCTGACATAGGGCTGAGTCACAATGTAGGCGGAAGTGGCGGCACTGCTGTGGTGCACATCCTGGAGAAGTGAGGTGATAATATGAGCATTCCAAGATTCTGGCGAAATATGAAGAGCAGATATAGTCTTATTGGAAAGCGCTGCAAAAGCTGCAGCAGTATTTACTTCCCTCCCAGAAACTTCTGCCCTAAATGCAGGAGAATAGGCGAGCTTGAGGACTACCAGCTCAGGGGAAAGGGAGAGGTGGTTACCTACACTGTTATAAGAACTCCACCTGAGGGCTTTGAAATGCTTTCTCCCTATATAATGGCTCTTGTTAAGCTTGAAGAGGGACCAATGATTACCACTCAGATTGTGGATGTTGATGTTAATGAGGTTTACATAGGAATGCCAGTGGAAAAGGTCTTCAGAAAGATAGGTGAAGACGGTGAAGCAGGCTTGATATACTATGGATATAAGTTCAGACCAGCTTTAAAGGAGGAATAAAATGAACTGCAAAGCTTCAAAAGAGGAATATCTTGAGGTGAAGTGTGAGAGAGAACAGGATTCCTGCACAATGTGTTGCATTTACCATGTATGTGAGCACAACTGGGAGACAAGAGAAGTCTGGAGAACCTGCGACCACTTTCTTGCTGGAAGCTGCAGCTACAAGGGCTGATAGCTCTTTTTCTTTTTTGATATTTAGATCTTAAAAAAAAATTTGCTAATTTTATTTAAATTTTAGCAGAGTTAAAGTTGAATTATGGTTTAGGTTTGGTTGGATGTAAAAAGCTTTGTATACTATCCCTTATAGCAGTTTACACAAAAAGACAGAAGCAGATACTCTTGTGTACTCCATGAAATCAGATTATTGAGAGGAATTAGGGGGATATGAATACCACATTATCCCCTCTTATAATAACAAGACCCAGCCTTCTCACAGGGTTGCCGTCTTTAAGTTCGTCAGCATTTTGAAGAACCACATTCATGTGCATATCATAACCTTTCAGTGTTCCTCTATATTCTCTCCCACCTTTAAGTCCTACCAGCACTGGTGATTCCAAGCTCGCGTGCAGTACATCCAATGGTCTTTGTGCCATGTGTTTCACTCCTTTTCCTTAGTCTTATAGACATCTATATTTAAATTTTGCGCCAGTTTCTCAGCATCAGAGAGAACAGTTATTAACTATAGCAAAGGAAATCTCACTATGAAGCGTCTCTACAATGCCTTCCTTATTGCATTCTTTACTGTCCTGTTGGTAGCTGCAGCCCTTAGAGTTGACTGGCAGGAGGTCTTCAGAATCGCCTCAAGGGCAGATGCAGAGCTTGTTGTTCTTGCAGTTCTCATAACTCTTCTCAGATTTCTAATCTGGAGCTTCAAGTGGCAGCTCCTCATCTCTTCCATTAAAGTTAAGGTCCCCTTTTTCAGAGTATTACTAATCCTTATGGCAGGTCTCTTTGTGAGCACCTCCACGCCTGGAGCTAATATTGGAGGTGAGCCTTTAAGAGCCTACTACCTGGCTAAAGAGGCTGGAATTAAAAAGAGTGCAGCCATGGCGACTGTAATTATGGATAAGTCGGGCAACTACTTTGCCTTTTTCACCTATTCCCTTATGGCTTTTATTCTGCTTATGGAATATTTTGAGGCTCGAGCAGTGAAGCTGGTATTTTTTGTTGTTCTGCTTATAGCCTTTGGTGGGGCATCATATATGGTGCTCAGAAGGAATCATGCTCCTCTGGTAAGGGCACTCAGGTTTATTTACACACTCCCCTTCTTTGAATTTCTGGAGAAAAGATTTGGAAGTTTTGATGAATTTGAGAGCTTTGTATATTCAAGAATAAAAATCTTCAAGGATACTCTGAAGCATTTATGGAAAAACCCTGTGAATCTTGCGGCAAATCTGCTTTTATCCTATGCTCTCTGGCTAACCTCTTTTATAAAGACCTATCTCATTTTCCTCGCTCTGGGAATTAAAGCTGACTTTTTAATTGTATCTGCAATAAAAGCTATATCTGTACTTCTTGGAATGATGAGTTTTATACCTGGGGGTTTTGGCGTTATTGAGGGTGTAATGGTGGCACTATTCTCTTCCTACGGCTTTGACACAAAGACTGCTCTTGCCGGCGTGCTTCTCTCAAGAACAATCTACTATGTATTTTCCCTTGGCTTGGGCTATCTCTGCCTTCTCTGGCTCAGGATTGAGCACAGAGGAAGTAGACTAAATCCTTGACTTCACCTTTGCCAGCCTCCTGACATACCTCTCAGCAGCCTCTGGCGATGCAAGTACAGAATCTAAAAAGTCCACATCTCTCAGAGATAGCAGGCCAGTAGCTTTGAGGCGCTTTTTGTACTCTTTTGAAATAAAGCTATCTTCCAGCCTCCCGGACTCAAGAGCCAGGGCTGTAACCTCAGCAGCTATTTTTCCTGACTTCATGGCATAGTATATGCCCTCACCTGTGCCAGGGTAGACAAAGCCTCCTGCATCCCCAGCCAGAAGTACTCTGTTTTTAACAAGAGTTTCCTGGGGCCCGGCCATGGGTATTCTATGAGCCTCATAGCCAGCAAGCTCAGCCTTTGCGAGCTTCTCCTTGACTATTGGCGATAGAGTGAAGCTGTCAAGGAGCTTCTTTGTGTACTCCTTTCCCAGTCCGCCAATTCCAACTTTTAGTCTGCCCCTGAGAGGGGTTATCCACCCGTAGCCCCTGCTGAAGTAGTAGTAAACCTCAAACCAGTCCCCAATTCTCTTCTCAATTTCCTCATTACTAAGCCTGAAGGTGTACTGCAGTGCAGTGGCAAGTTTTGAGTAATTCAGCCCGAGAGACTTCCTTACTGTTGAGTTGGCTCCGTCACAGCCAATTACAATTGAAGCCTCTATATTCCTCTCACCGATTACTTTAATTCCTTTTCTGTCTGGTTTAAGGCCCTTAACTCTGAGCTTTACAGGCTCTTTATCCAGCCTTGAAACAAGGTAGGAGTCAAATCTGGCTCTATCCACAAGAGCACCTTCCCTGGGAAAGGCAGTCTCTACCTCCACTCCACCTTTTGAGAAGATTCTGTAGCCCAGGAGAGGACCTTCAAAGGCTTCTTTGCTGAGGTCAAATTCTTCAAGCACTCTGAAGGGCAGGACGCCGCCGCAGGGCTTATTTCTTGGAAAGGAGTGCTTATCTATAAGTATAAAGTCCACTCCCATCTCCTCAAGCTTCAGTGCGGCTGAAGCACCGCAGGGACCAGAGCCTATAACTGCAACCTCATACATAGTGCAGTTATCAGCTCTTAAAGGTTAAAGATTTTTCTGCCAGCAAATGTATCTTAAGATAAATGTAAAATAAAGAAAAGTCATTCAAGATTATATACGAAATGTGAGAAATTCCAACGAAATTTATTTTAATAATGATAACCAGATATTATATTATTCAGGAGGTGGGGGGGTATGCATGAAAATATCCCTTGTGGGGAAATCCTTGAAAAAATAGGCGATGGTGTGGCTATTCTATCAGAGGACTACAAGATAGTTTTTGTGAACAATGTCTTCAGGAAAATGCACAAGATTGAAGGTGAAATAATTGGCTGTAGATGCTACGAAGTTTTCCACCTGTGTGGGGAGCCCTGCAAAGAATGCAATAAGGAGGAGGTTTCGAAGGGCAAAGTAGTTAAGACACTTCACAGGCACTTCAGGTGTGATGGTTCTCCCTTTTTTGTTGAGATAACCTGCTCTCCTCTATTCATCAATGGTAACCTTAAATATTTAATCCACACCGCAAGAGATGTTACAGATAAAATTGAGGCTGAAAGAAAGCTCAAAGAAGCAGTTAAAATGAAGCAACTTCTTCTGGATATTCTCCACCACGACATATTAAATGCTGCTGGATTAATTAAGGGCAATCTGGAGCTTTTTTATGAGGTTTACAACGGCGAGAATAAAGAGCTTTTAGAAGGTGCCCTTTATGGTACAAGAAAACTCCTTGATATTACTGAAAACGCCCGTAAATATACAAAGCTTGAGGAGACAAGGGAAGTTCAGAGAGAGGAAATTTCCCTCACACGCCTTGCAGAGCAGGCTTACCACATGCTGGAGGAGGATTTTAAAAGTAAGAATCTTGAAGTTGTACTGCCTGATAGGGAGGTAACATATTTAGCAAGCCCTCTTCTCAGAGATGTGTTTTTTAATCTTCTTAGCAATGCCTGCAAGTTTTCACCAGAAGGTGGTAGAGTTGAGGTCAGGCTTATAGAGTCAGAAAAGGGTGTTACAATTGAGGTTGCTGATGAAGGACCCGGGGTAGAAGATGAATATAAAGAGAAGATCTTTGAGAGGTATAAAAGGATAGAAAAGCAAGGTGTGAAAGGCACAGGTCTGGGCCTTGCAATAGTCAGGAGAATTGCAGAGCTTCACCCGGGTAAAGCCTGGGTGGAGGATAATTTCCCTAGAGGTAGTGTGTTCAAAGTTTTTATAGCGAAGCAACATTAAGCTTTTCCAGAGGGAAGCTAATATCCTTTCATGATTGAGCTATTTCTGGCTGCCCTTATATGGAGCACAACACCAATTCTTGCAAAGATAGCCTATTCCAGCGGGATAAATACTGCTACTCTTGTGGAGATAAGGCTTCTCACTGGAGCGTTGCTCTTTTATCTACTTCTGAGAAAGAGAGTAAAGTATTTTATAAGGAAGGTGAACTTCATTGATATTTTCAAGCTTTCAGCCTTAGGTCTTGCTGCCAACTTCTACTTTTACCATCTGGGGTTAAAGTACACAAGTGCCAGCTCTGCCCAGGTGCTTGAGAGCACCTCACCTGCTTTTGTGCTTCTTCTCACGCCTTTCATGAAAGTAGAAAAGGCTGATAGCAGGAAAATTCTGGGAGTAGCCCTTTCCCTTTTAGGCACATCAATTATTTTCTACACCCACTCTGGAACTTTAAAGTTCAGGGGCGATGTCCTTGAAATTTTTGCAGCCATAAGCTGGGCTTTCTTCACAGTTCAGGCTGGAAGAGTGCTCCTGAAAATTAGGCCAGAAGAGAGCCTTTTTCTACTCTTCTCTTTTTCCTTTTTCCTTCTCCTCCCCTCTGCAGTACTTCATGGGGTGAGCTTAACTCCAGTAGCCTTTACACTTGCTTTAATTATGGGCTTTTTGCACACCTTCCTTGCCTACCTTCTATATTTCAGGGGAATTGCCAGAGCCAAGCCAATAACAGCCAGTCTTGTTTTCACTCTAAGCCCCCTTCTCACAATAATTTTCTCAAGAGCTTTCCTTGGGGAACAGCCCGGCTATATCTTTTATGCAGGAGCCTTTCTTGTGCTCTCTGGCATAGTTGTGGCCTTAAAAAGAGAGTAGCCTTTCCAGCATCTCCTCAATGCTGGTTGTTGGTGGGCTGCAGGAGTAATCTCTGCATATATAGGCAGTTGCTCTTCCTCCTATACTCTTCAGCTCCCCAGTAAATTCAGCTATATCTGAAAGTTCTTCATCACTGCTCAGGAGAAGAACCTTATTGGGCAGGAAGTTCTCTCTAAGAGCCTTAATCATGGCTATAGTGTCCTTACTTCTTTTATTGCCTGCTATAACCACAAGGCTTGAGCTGAAGGCAAAAATCAGAGCAGAGAGAAAAAAGGTATAGGCAACAGGAATCTTTTCAACTTCTCTGGAGAAACTTTCTCCAAGAGCCCAGGCTCTCTCTTCATATTCTGCTTTCCCGGTTATTTTTGAAAGCCGGAGGAGATTGAGAAAGGCTACTGAGTTGCCAGAGGGGTAGGCAGTATCCTGAAGCTCTTTTCTTCTCAGGGGTAGCTCCTGGCTGCCCTTCTGAGTAAAGTAAAATCCTCCTCTTGCATGCTCCCAGAAGTTTTCAAGAAGATAATCAGTTAACTCGAGAGCTTTCCTGAGATATCTCACATCGAAGGTGGCTTCATAGAGCTCAAGGAGGCCAAAGGTAAGGAAGGCATAGTCATCAAGAAAAGCATCTATGGCAGCTTCACCCTCTCTATAGCGGTGGTAGAGCTTCCCATCTATTAACATTCTTTCGAGGATAAAGTCAGAAGCCCTTTTTGCAGCCTCAGCATACTCTGGCTCATCAAAAACCTGAGCCGCCTTCGCCAGGGCAGCTATCATAAGCCCATTCCAGTCCACAAGTATCTTGTCGTCTTTGGCGGGAGGAATTCTTTTCTCTCTTGCTCTGAGGAGATTTTTTCTTGCCTCCTCCACTTTTCTTCTGAGCTCTTCTTCCTTCACTCCTAGCTCTGCTGCAATCTCTTTAAGGGGCTTCTTCAGGTGGAGTATATTCTTTCCAGTTTTTATTCCAGTAACCTCTTCTCTGAAGTTACCCTCTTCTCTGACATTGAATACTTTAATTACAAGTTCAGCCTCTCCTCCCAGAACTTCTCTTATTTCCTCTTCACTCCAGAGGTAAAATTTTCCCTCCTCGCCCTCACTGTCGGCATCCTGAGCAGAGTAGAAGGCTCCTTCCTGGGAGGTCATCTCCCTTTGCACATAAGTGAAAATCTCTTCTGCTGTTCTTTTGTACTCCTCTTTTTTGGTGGCCTGGTAGGCCTCAGTATAGGCAAGGGCAAGCGTAGCCTGGTCATAGAGCATCTTTTCAAAGTGGGGAAGAAGCCACTTCTCATCTGTAGAATAGCGGTGAAATCCAAAGCCTATGTGGTCGTAGATGCCTCCTCTGCGCATTGCAAGAAGGGTCTTTTCAACCATCTCAAGGGCTCTGTCTTCTCCTTTTCTGCGCCAGTAGCGCAGGAGAAATAGTAAATTATGGGCAGAGGGGAACTTGGGTGCTCTGCCGAAGCCTCCATTTTTGGAGTCAAAGCTCTGGTAAAGCTGCTCATAGGCTGTGTCGATAACATTCTGGCTCAGCTCTCCTCCTGCCTGTTCTTCAGCCAGAGAGAGCCCCAGGCTGACCTTTTCAGCCAGCTCCTCCAGATAATCTCGCTGGTTCTGCCAGAGTTCTTTTATTCTAAGCACAATCTCCTTCAGTCCAGTCCTGCCAAATCTGCTTTCCTTTGGAATGTAGGTGGCGGCGAAGAAGGGCTTCTTATCTGGCGTCATTATTATGGTTAAGGGCCATCCCCCTGAGCCAGTTAGAGCCTGACAGACCTTCATAAAAGCACTGTCTATATCTGGCCTCTCCTCCCTGTCAACTTTTATGCACACAAAGGTACTGTTGAGAAGCTCAGCCACCTCCTGGTCTTCAAAGCTCTCCTTCTCCATAACATGGCACCAGTGGCAGGTGGAGTAGCCTATGGAAAGAAAAATTGGTTTATTCTCCCTCTCTGCTATTTCAAAGGCCTCCTCTCCCCAGGGGTACCATTCGACAGGGTTGTAGGCATGCTGGAGCAGATAGGGGCTCTTCTCCTTTATCAGGCGGTTGGGCTTTCTCTGAAGCCTGGACATAATAATAATAAAAAAACTACCGAGAAAAAAAGCTTCCTCTTGATTAATGAAAAGTTTTAAAAAGAAAATAGAGTTATTATTACCTGTATGGGTGATGTAACAGGTGATATGAGGGATTTCGCTATTGAACTGGCAGAAAAGTCTGGACAATACCTCTTAGAAAATTTCAGAAAAGAATTATCACTAATCCCCATGAGAGGAGTTTCCAAGGAAATAACAACAAGGTATGATAGAGAAAATGACAGGTTTATAATAGAGGAAATTTCTGGAGCCTATCCAGAGCACAATATACTCACTGAGGAGAGTGGCTTTATAGATAAAAGGAGTGAATACACCTGGATTGTTGATTCTCTGGATGGAAGTGGCAACTTCGCCCTTGGAAATCCTTTCTTTGCTGTTTCTATTGCTCTGATGAAAGGCAGTGAACTTATATTGGGGGTGATTGCTGCACCCTACTTGAAAGAGCTTTATACTGCAGAAAAAGGTAAAGGAGCTTTCCTTAATGGAAGAAAAATTCATGTGTCTGAGGTTGAGGAGCTAAGTCAGAGCTACATGGTGAGCTGTGAGGGAGGAGAGAGAAGCAATGAGAGGATAGCAGGAATAAATGCTCTGCTTCATCCAAAAATAAAAGACCTTCGCAAACTTGGCTCTGCAGCCCTGGAGGGTGCCTGGGTTGCTTCTGGAAGAGCAGAAGCATATATCACCACAAGTATCTACCCCTGGGATATTGCCTCTGCAGTGCTTCTTGTAAAAGAGGCTGGAGGAGAGGTGACAGATTTTAATGGTAGAAGCTGGGAGCTGAAGAAAAGTGACATTATTCTCTCCAATGGAAAAATTCATGATGAAATAGTTGAGATAATGAGGCATAAGATTTAGACTGTATTTTATTTTTACAGTACTGGCATACAGGTATGCTATCCCGCAGGGGTATAGCAATTTATATATATGAACATATCTTAATATAACAATACATACTTTGTCTGTCAACCTGATAGTGGGTTTTAAGCTGGAGGTGGATAAATGAATCTGGGAATTTTACTTACAGAGGGACCCTTCCAGAGCCAGCGCTGGGAATCTGCGGCTGAGATTGCCATAGCTGCTCTAAAAAAGGGCCATGGGGTGGAGATTTTTCTTTTTCTGGACGGGGTTTACAACGCCCTCAAAACCCAGGCTATGCCTGAGAGAGAGACACAGCCTGTGGACAGCTTCAGAGAGATTGTGAAACTCGGCGGTAAAATAACTGCCTGCGGTGTGTGTGTTGCTGCCAGGGGCCTGGAGGGAGGAAAGGATTTTATTGATGGTGTGGAGATTGGCGGGCTTCCCCAGCTCTCCGAGATAATAGAGCAGAGCCACAGGTTTGTATGCTTTTGAGGTGATATAATGAAAAAGGTAGTGATAACCTTCAGCAAGCCGCCTTATGGAAAAGCCCACTTTATTGAAGGACTGAGGCTTGCTTCGGGGATGAGCTTTAATGAGCACAGGACAAAACTAATCTTTCTCGGTAAGGGTGTGTGGTGTGCTCTTAAAAATGTGAACAGGGCACCTGCCCAGCAATTCCTTGAGGTCATAAAGGAGTCAGGTTATCCACTCTATGTTGAGAGAGAGTCTCTCAAGGAAAATGGTATAGATGAGAGAGATATTGATAATATGTTCAGAGTGGTGTCTGAGGAGGAAGTGGCGGCGATGATAAGAGAATCTGACATACAACTGGGGATGTGAAGAATGCTCTATATCCTGAAAGAACTCTCCAGCCGGAAGGGCATAAATCTGGCTCTCAATGATAATGATGCCAGGGTGGTACTTATAGAGGACGGCGTATATCTTGATATCAGCCCCCTGAAGGGAAAGGCAAAGATCTATGCCCTGAGAAAGGATTTAGAGAGCCGTGGCCTTCTGGATAAGCTCGTGGGCATAGAAATAATAGATTATAGTGACCTGGTGGACCTGATAGAAGAGAACAGGGTAGTGAATATATGAAGTTGCAGTAACAATATCTCAGAAGAGTTACCTTTTTATACACCTGCCACAAGAATATACTGTGATATACTATGGAGAGAGTGGAGACTTATGAGATGGTGAGTAAGGGCAGGAAGATAATCCCGGGAGCCATTCTCTTTATACTCATAACTCTATTCTTCTTAATATTATTGGGAGGCTCTCTATTCACAGTTGATCAAACTGAGATAGCAGTGGTAAAAACCTTTGGAGAGTACAGCCACCTGGCAAAGCCGGGGTTGCATGTAAAACTTCCAGTGGCTCAGAGTGTTGAGCACTACTACATTGGTATAAGAACAGTGAATTTTGTTGAGGGTGAAAAAGGTAGAGACACCTATGCCCCAGTTGTAGCTTTGAGCAACGATGGACTTGAGATAAAGATGGACATCTCAGTTCAGACAGCTCTAAAGCCAGAGAAAATAGAGGAGGTTGCAAGGAGCTTCAAAGGTCCCGAGTTTATAGAGTCCTGGAAGATTTCCACAATAAGGGGAGTAATTAGAGATGTGATAGCAAGGTACAATGCTGAAGCTCTCTATGGCGACCAGAGGGGACAGGTAGAGGCTGACATCCGGCATGAGCTTGAAGATAAGCTAAGCAGGTATTTCAATGTCCATGCTGTCTATATAAGAAAAGTGACACTACCCCAGAACCTCAAGAATGCCATAGAAGCAAAGCTTCAGGCTCAGCAGGATGCCATGAGAATGCAGTTCATAGTTGAGAAGGAGAAGAAGGAAGCTGAAAGAAAGGAGATTGAGGCAGAAGGTATTGCAAAGGCGAATGCCATTATAGGTCAGAGTATGAGAAAAAATCCAGAGTATTTGCAGTGGTACTATATGAAGGCTCTGGAGGAGATGGCAAGGAGCGAGAACACCATGTTTGTTCTTCTACCTGTGCCCAGCAGCTATATTCCCAATGCCAATATATCACAATCACCTCCAGTATCTCTACTTCTCAATCAGGGCTGAGCTACTCATATCTCAGGGCTTCAACAGGGTTGAGCTTTGCTGCTCTGTAGGCAGGATAAAGGCCGGAGATTATACCTATAAAGAAAGAAAAGCCAAGAGCTAAAAGAACAAGGTCTCTTGTTATGACAGTTTGAAAACTTGAGCCAATATAATACCTTCCCAGAGACTGAATAACCATTGATATAATAACTCCGCCACAGATTCCTATAACACCTCCTATAATACCAAGAAGTCCAGCCTCGGCAACAAAAATCTTAAGCACCATTCTGTCACTTGCTCCTATGGCTTTCATAATACCTATTTCTCTAGTTCTTTCAAGGACTGATGTGAGCATAGTATTCATAATTATAACCCCTCCCACCACCAGTGAGATTGAGGCAATTCCGCCAATCACAAAAGTAATAATACCTATTATATTTTCAATCTGTTCAGCAAGCTGTTCTTTGGTAAGAACGTCAAAATCCTTGCCCCCCCTTACCTTCTTGAGCACCTCCTCAATCTTAACTGCCAGTGGTTTAACAGCTCTCTTGCTCTCAGCCACCACCCAGAACATTGTAATTTCATCGCCAGCATCAAAAAGGTCTCTTGCACTGTCAAGGCTCATATAAATACTGGTATCATCTTCAGTATTGCCAATCTCTTCAAGAATGCCAACAACTCTGAGGTTCTTCCCGTTAATCTTGATACTGTCCCCCACGTGCACCTCTTTATCAAATACTTTGTAGGCTATTCTGTATCCAATATTTACCTCTTCCAGACTCTCATCACTGAAAAATCTTCCCTCCCTTATGGTGTAAAATCTCTGGAAGTGGCTCATCCCCTTTCTTTTAATCCCCGTGACATAAACATTCTCAATATCATTACTGTAGCTGACAGAGGCAGGTCTGTAAAAAACAGCCACCACATCCTTAACCTGAGGCAGAGCTTCTATAGCCTTAAGTTCTGAATCCCTGAAGGGAAGAAACTCTCTTGGCGGACCCTGCTGACTGCCCATCATCCCGCTGGGAACCACCATAATCTTATCGCTCCCCAGAGCCTCAAGCTGTTCAGAAACAGTTGCTCGCATCCCCTCGCCAATAGAGACCATACTTACAACTATGGCAACGCCTATAACAATTCCCAGAGCAGTTAGAAAGCTCCTCAGCTTGGCTTCCTTCAGGTTTTTTACAGAGAAATAAATCTCTTCAATCATCTTAACTCCTCAGAGCTTCCACAGGGTTCAGCTTTGCAGCCCGGTAGGCAGGGTAGAGGCCAGCGATTACTCCAATTCCAACAGCAAAACAAAGTGCAAAAGCTGTAAGAGCAGGAGTTACAGAGGTTTGAAGCATTCCCTCACCAAGATAAACCCTGGCAGCCATATTTATAATTCTTGATATTCCATACCCGAGTGCCACACCAACAATACCTCCTATAAACCCTACCACCACAGCATCTGCTAAAAATACCTTCATTATCTGAGAATCACTTGCTCCAACTGCTTTCATTATTCCAATTTCCTGAACTCTTTCAGTTACATTCATTATCATGGTATTGGAAATGCCTATTGCTCCAACTATTAACGACACAGCAGCAAGGCCACCGAACACAACCTGTACAACCCTGAAGACTTCACTGGCTCTCTCAAAAATTTCCTTCTGTGTAGCCACAAAATAATTCTCCTTTGAATCCTTTCTGTTTTCTATTAGATTTTCAATTCTCATCCTGACCTCTTCCACATCTGCACCCTTCTGAGCCCTCGCTATAATCATTGTTACAGTATCCCCTGCCTGCACTAAATCTCTGAGCTGGTCAATGTCTGTGTAGAGAGTGTAATCTCTTGCCCTGTCTCCTGTCTTCTGGAATATTCCCACTACCTGAAAGCTTCTTCCTCTTATTTTTATTGTATTTCCAACATTGATTTTCCTTGAAAAGGTGTCATCATGGATACCATAACCAATAACCACCTTTCTCTTGTCCCCCTTACCGAGCCATCTCCCTTTCAGCAGTGTATAGCCGCCAGTATCGCCAAAGGTGCGCTCAGCTTTCTCTGGGTCTATACCATATATAAGCAGGGAATTCTCTTCTCCTCTGAACTCAACGCTTGTGGATATGCTGAAGAGGGGTGAAACAAGAGCAACGCCAGGCAACTTCTCTATAGCTTTTACGTCATCGTCATTTAAACTACCTGCTTTGGTTCCATAGGCAATCTGTGGGGTGATAATAATCTTATCGCTACCCAGAGTCTCAAGCTGCTCCCTGAGGGCTGCCTTCATTCCTGAGCCCACTGAAATCATACTCACAACTGCCATTATACCAATAATCACTCCCAGTAGTGTCAGAAAGGTTCTTGCTTTTCTGTGGTATAAATTCTTTATTGAAAGTATAAAGTAGTCGTACATCAATAAAAGTATTGCATGAGAATATAAAAGCCTTGGCTACTTCTTTCCTGCTTTTCTCATCAGGAAGTAGGTGTAGCTGAATCTCTCTATGGCTGTGGAAAAGGCAATTAGTGTTAAGAGTACAAGTCCATAGTAGAGTACCTCTACTGAAGGGTAGAGTCCTGCAACTGCAACTACAAGGGCAGCAATTAAAATAATCAGCCTTTCAGCCCTCTCCCCAAGACCTACATCACACTTTGGAATAAAGTGCTCGGCTCTTGCTCTGGTGTAGCTTACCATGAAGCTCCCTGTTAAGGCAAGCATCCCCAGGAGGTACTCCTCGAGGTAAAGAGTTAAACCTATGAGCACAGCGGCATCGCTATATCTGTCAAGAACTGAATCAAAGAAGGCTCCAAAATCTGAGGTTTTATTGAGAAGTCTCGCCACAGCACCGTCCATAACATCAAAAAATCCTGTAAGTATTAGAAATATCAGAGCCAGAGAAAGTCTGCCCTCGTAGAAGAAAAAGGCAGTTGAAACACTGGATACAAGGCCCAAAAAGGTAAGTAAGCTGGGGCTAATTTTTAGAAAAGCAAAAATCTTTGCTATAGGAATAATTATGGAATTTGCTGTACCTCTGAACTTTGAGCTGAGCATCGCTCAGTTATTGTAAATCTGAAGTATTAAAACTTTGCGTGAGAAGATGAAGGTTCTTTTAATAACAGGCAAGCTGGCTGAGGAGAGAGTTAAAGCTATAGCTGAGAAGTATGGTGTTGATGTCTACACCTTCAATGTAGATGTGGCAAGCTTTATCACACCCGGGCAGATTGTGAGCGAACTTAAAGGTAAGATTGAGGGATATGACGCCATTATAGTCCCGGGCACTCTAGGAGGAAATCTGAGTATAATTGAAGAGGGGCTTGGAGTTAAGGCATTGAGAGGCACAAAGGACCTCTCTCTTCTTGAGTTTCTTCTCCAGCACCTCGACAGTCTCGAGCTCTCTTCTAAAGAAGCTGCCGACGACCTGTTGAGGGAGTATATCGTAAAGGCAGCCCTGGAGGAGATTAAAAGCCTTGAGACTCCAGAAGTTAAGGAGAGACTTTTGAAGAAGAAAGGAAACTTCCTTATAGGCAGTCTTGGTGTGGGCAAGGATTTTCCCATGCGCATAGTGGCAGAGATTGTGGATGCTGAGAAGCTGGGCAGAAAGGAGCTTGTTGAGAGGGCTGAGTACTACATAAAAAGCGGTGCAGATATTGTTGATATAGGCATAAGGGAGAGGAATCCTGAGGCTGTGGAGGAAGCTATAGCTGCTCTCAAGCCACTGGGAGTTCCCATATCCATAGACACTATGGACTCGAAGAATATTGAGGCAGCTCTTGATGCAGGCGTCGACTTAATTCTCAGCTTCAGCAGGGAGTTAATTGAGGAGCTTCAGGGAGTGAAGGTGGCAAGTGTTATTGTACCCATAGTTGAAGGCAGGCTACCAGAAAGGGCAGAGGATAGAGTTAAATTTCTTGAGGATAATCTCACTCTGGCGAGGGAGGCTGGCTTTTCAAGAGTAATAGGAGATCCCATACTTAATCACCCCAACTTCAATCTTGTAGAGGCAATTTCTACCTACAGGCTCTTTGCTTTGAGAAATCCAGATGAGGCACTTCTCTTTGGCGCCGGCAATGTAACTGAGCTTCTGGATGCCGACAGCGTGGGAGTTAATGCTCTTCTGGCAAGTATAGCTGGAGAGCTTGGTGCTGAGCTTCTTTTCACCACAGAGGCAAGCGATAAGACTCTGGGCTGTGTGAAAGAGCTTTCCCAGGCAAGTAAGATGATATTCCTTGCAAAGAGAAGAAAGTCGGCGCCTAAAGATCTGGGAATTGACCTTCTGGTACTGAAGGAGAAGAGAATTTTCAGGGAGCCTCTGGATGAAGAGGTCTTGAAAGCAGTGATTGTGAAGGCTGAGAAGGGCCACACCTATATCGAGGATAGAAAGGGATATTTCAAGATTTTTGTGAAGGACAGGATTTATGCTGCTCATTTCAGGGGAGATAAGGTAGATATTGTAATCTCAGGTAAGAATGCTAGGGATATAAACCATACCATATGCAAACTTGGGCTGATTTCAGAGCCCTCCCATGGCTTATATCTTGGAAGAGAGCTTCAGAAGGCAGAGTTTGCCCTTAAGTACAACAAGAGCTATCTTCAGGATTAGTATTATTGCTTATATGTTTTCGGGAAATTATATCAATGGCAGAAATCTATACTTCTCTGGAGCAATACATATCAGGAAGAAAAATGGCAATACGGTAAGTTATTCTAACAATTTCAACGAAATAAATCCCAGGTGTGTTATCTGCAAAAGATTTCGCTTGTGTATCTTTTTGCAAGAGGCTTTGATGAAGCTATCTCAGGATGACGTGGATAGGATAGTAAAGCGAGTTGTTGACTACGGTTTGAGCACTGCTTATGTAGCGAGGCAGTTTGGCATTACTCAGCGCAGAGTGCAGCAACTGGTTAAGCACTACATGGATACGGGCGAGGTTCCTGTGCTTTACCGTCCTGGCAGGAAGCCTTCTACCAACCACGATAACCTCAGAGATGAAGTATTATGGGCGAAAGAAAAGCTGAAGTGCTCAGCCACAGGCATAGCGGCATATTTGCGTGAGTAGAAGGGGATAAAGGTTGATAACAACCTTGTGCACAAAATACTCCTCGAGGAGGGTTTAGCCGTGGAGGAGCTGAACAAGAAGGGCAGAAAGAGACCCTGGGTGAGGTATGAGCGGGAGCATGCTCTCAGCGCTGTGCACATGGACTGGTTTTATCACAGAGGCAAGTGGGTTGTGGCTGTGCTGGACGATTGCTCAAGGATGGTGCTTGCAGCTAAAGAATGTGAGCGGAGAAGTGTTGAAGCCTCAATAGCTGTGCTGAAGGAAGCCTATGAGTACTGGCACATCCACAGAGCAACGGCAAGGTCGAAAAGTGGATCCATACGTATAAGCGATTCAGAGACGAATTCTCATCCTTAGAGGAGTTCCTGCACTGGTATAACCACGTGAGACCCCACATGAGCCTGAACTGGAGAAAGCTGGAAACTCCAGCTCAACGATTCTACTCATCACTGAAGCCATTCATACTCGCAAATTTTATGTCCTGGGCGGAGAAAGAGGTGAGTGCATGAGGCGAAATAATTTCCAGATAACACATTTTCTAAAGACAGGAGATATCATGAGGTGCAGGGAGTTGAAGATAATAAAATGGGATTATTAGGATGAGAGAGAAATAAAATGATTTGGCAGGAGGGGACTGATAATGTTTATGCCTCTGTGGAAGTGGTTGTTTGGAATGGTGTGAGAGCCAATAATGATGTATTTATATTAGCGACACTTTTTTATATTTTTGTCACTAATAAAGTTACATTATGTTTGACAGGGAACTTGTACTGGAATACTATGAAAGATTGGATAGGAAAAAGCAGGAGATAAAACCGAGGGATTTAAAAATAGCACCAAAAAAAGACCTTGCCGTTTCTCTTGTAGGTCCGAGAAGGGCTGGAAAAACATACCTTCTTCTTGACCTATATTTCAGGAACAAAGAAAAGTTTGTTTACTTTGATTTTGAACATTCTGCCTTTGAAAATGTAACTCATAAAGATGTTTTTGAGATAATATCCATGATAAACCCAGATGCAGAGGGAGTAATTCTGGATGAAATACAGGTTGTGGAGAACTGGAACAAACTGGTAAGAAGTGTTCTTGATTCTGGCTTCAAGGTTATAATCTCTGGCTCATCTTCTAGACTTATGAGCAGAGAAATAGCCACGCAAATCAGAGGAAGAAGTATAACCTATGTTTTGATGCCTCTGAGTTTTAAGGAATTTCTCCAGTTTAGGAAAATCGCTTATCAGAAAATTTCAATCACAAAAAAGGTAAAAATACAGAAGAGTCTGGAAGAACATCTGATGTGGGGTGGATATCCAAGAGTTGTTATGGGTGATGAAAGAGAAGAAACGCTGAAGAGCTATTACACCACAATACTTTACAATGACTTTGTGGAAAGGTTCAAATTAAAGAGTATAGATGTTGCAAGATTCATTTTTGAGTTCTGCTTCCAGAATTTCTCAAAAGAAATCAGCATAAGAAAGGCTGTTAACTTTGTGAATTCAAAGCTCGGCGGAAATGTAAAAAACGCTGTTTACGAATACATAGACAAACTTCCTGAAACTCTGAGTGTGTTTTTTGTGGAAAGATACCATAGGAGTGTTTATTCAAGAAAGTCATGGCCAAGAAAGCTCTATGTCTGCGATACAGGTTTAAGCACAGCAATTGGTTTTTCAGGTGATGTTGGAAAAAGGATGGAAAATGCAGTCTTTCTTGAACTGCTCAGGAAAACCAACAAAAATCCGTTGATGGAGATTTACTACTTCAAGGATTCTCGGGGGCATGAGGTTGATTTTGTTGTTAGGGAAGACTTGCAGGTTAGGGAGTTGATTCAGGTTACTTATGCCAACTCCTTTGATGAGGTGGAGCATAGAGAGATAAGAGCCTTGCTGATGGCAGGAGATTTGCTGAAGTGCAAGAATCTTAAGATAATAACATGGGATTATGAGGATGTGCGCGAGATTTCTTGGTTTGGCCGTAAGGGAATGGTAAATTTTGTTCCATTGTGGAAGTGGTTTCTGTGAATAGATGATTTCGCAGCCACATCTCTGGAATGTTATATCCATTACTGAGAAAAATTTAAATATTTTTTTCTCAATTATTAGGATATGTTTGTAAAAAAATTGGTGGTTGACTATTTTCTCAAGGTAAAGGGAGATATTGAAAACCTGAGAATGGTGGAGAGGGAGCTGAAGGTAAAGCCTGAAAAGGGGCTGGCGATTTCAATAATAGGTCCAAGAAGAGCGGGGAAAACAACATATATGAAGGGTATTGCAAAAAGCATGGGAGAATCCTTTTACATAGATTTTGAGCACACAGCTTTTAGGGCTATTACTCCTGAGGAGGTTATAGAACTTCTTTCTCTATATTCAGAAGTTTTCGGAAAAACTCCAGAGGCAATTTTCCTTGACGAGGTGCAGAAGCTCAACGGCTGGGAGAGTGTTGTCCGGAGTTTGATAGATACTGGAAAATATGTGTTCATTTCAGGTTCTTCTTCAAAGCTCATGAGCAGAGAAATAGCAACCCAGCTCAGAGGAAGGAGTATGAGTTATGTTTTGCTTCCCTTCAGTTTCAGAGAGTATCTCAAAGCAAAAGGCGTAAAATCCGAAAAATACATGACTCTTGAAGAGGAAGGAAACATCAAAAATTACTTGAAAAAATTTCTTACAGACACCTCATATCCAGGGGTGGTGCTGACTGGAAATTACAGGCTACTCCAGGAGTATTACAACACAATACTCTACAATGATTTTGTTGAGAGGTTTGAGTTAAAAAGCATTGAACTTTCAAGGTTCATATTTGACTTTATGCTTTCTAACTTCTCCAGGGAATTCAGCGTAAACAAAATTCACAACTTTCTGAAATCTCAGGGCTTGAGGTTCGGAAAGAACACCCTTTACAGCTATGTTGAGAAGATTCCTGAAACTCTCTCAGTATTTTTTGTTGAGAAGCTGGAAAAGAGCATTTACAAAAAACCATGGCCAAAAAAAGTTTATGTGGCAGATCTCGGGCTTGCAAACATAGTCAGTGTTGAAGAAGCTATAGGCTACAGGATGGAAAACCTCGTTTTTCTGGAATTGTTGAGAAAAAGCAATGAAAAGCCTGTGATGAGCATACACTACTTTAAATCTACAGAAGGTTATGAGGTAGATTTTGTGATAAAGGAAAGCTTGAAGGTTAAGGAGCTCATCCAGGTGACTTATGCCAGTGCTTTTGATGAGGTGGAGCATAGAGAGATAAGAGCCTTGCTAAAAGCAGGAGATTTGCTGAAGTGCAAAAATCTTAAAATAATAACCTGGGATTATGAGGATGAGAGAGAAATAAAATGGTTCGGAAGGAAAGGCAGAATAAAGTTTGTGCCGTTGTGGAAGTGGTTGCTGAATCTAGATGGTTGATGAAATTTTCAGTTTTTCTCTTTGAGATGAAAGGAGCATTTTTCAGAGTTTGC
This sequence comes from Candidatus Hydrothermarchaeota archaeon, assembly GCA_964501105.1. Classification (GTDB taxonomy): domain Archaea; phylum Hydrothermarchaeota; class Hydrothermarchaeia; order Hydrothermarchaeales; family BMS3B; genus BMS3B. The sequence continues at coordinate 35,873 of CAZCRG010000003.1, forward strand.
CAGTTGATTTCGCAGAGCTTGAGAGGCACGGCGTGAACGCAAAGTTTTATGCTGCTTCTCCGTGCAAGGCTGACCTGATTGTGAAGAGGAAGTCGTGCCTGTGCAGAAAGGCAGTTTATGACGCCGACAATACAGTTGTGTGCAAGAGGGCTGTGGTTGATATGGGAAGTTTGTTCGAGATTGAAAGCCCAGCAGATCTTGCAAGAATTATGATTCCAGCTTATTATCTTCCAAAAACCTGCGTCAATCTGGTGTCAAATAGCTATGGCGTGTGCATTGCAGATAAGTCAACTGGCGAAGTGTTGAGCAAGCTGACTTATCTCTACAGGAATTATTTCCCGGGAAACTGCATGCCTGATTCTCCTGATATGCTTCCCGATGATACCAGAAAGACAATTGCTGAGTGGCTTGTAGAGGCTGAAAGTTCAAACTTAAATAATAACTTACAGACCTGCCAGATTCATGCAGAAACTACTTCTGGAGAAGGCGTGGGAATTAATGAAATGACAGGAGAGGTTTATGTAAATGGAGAGAAAGTCAATTCTGGAGAAATTCATCTCAAAAAGTTCTATAAGGGAAGCGATTCAGTGGATCTGGGAGATTTCAAAGTGTGCGTTTATGACGGCGTGCCAGCATCCTGGCAGAACTGGTTCGGAGTTGCTCTGGGAAGGAATTTGAATGAAGGAGGATATGTTCCAACTAAATATGGGATAACAAGTTCCGACTGCCAGCTTGGAGGAGTTTCTGGAAGAAATGACAATAATTTGTATAGATTGTGCTGTGAAATTGACAACTGCATAGGGATTGAATTTGAAAACAAGGGAAAATATGAGGAAACTTTTTGTTTTAATATGTATGGAAGCGACTTAGTGGGAATACCTTGGCCTACTCATCCTGGATTTTAATAAACATGTAATAAAAAGGTTTTTCTATTATATTAACCCTTTCCTATTACTAGTTCTCCATTTATTATTAAACTCGAAGCATCCTTATTTTCTCTAATTGAATCTCCCAATTCATCCAGGTCCCAAACCAAAATCCTCCTCCCAGGATACTCCTTGTCGGCGAAGTAAATAGGGTCGTCTTTTCTCCATGCTCCCCAGTATTCTCTGTGCTTCCCAATAACCTCATTAAACGGCACTCCATCTCTTGTGTCAACTTCATAAGGCGGGA
>CAZCRG010000004.1:0-13541 GCA_964501105.1 Candidatus Hydrothermarchaeota archaeon
GTACTTGGTACTCTCTTTATGGCGATTGTAGTACTAATAGCCAGTTCAATAATGGGGGTACTACTTGGAGGAATTGAACCAAAAGTTTTAATAATATTTTTAATTTTTGTTTTTGGAACATCTTATTTAATAATTAGCAAGGATCCAATAAGAAACTTCCAGAAAATAATTATTGCCAGCATTGTGGTTATACTATTCGAAATAGTTATTCTTGGTTCTGTGATGATTTTTACAAATGCAGGTCTGAGTGCTGACCTTCTTGTAACCCTTGCAAGCGTTATATTAATCTATGAAGTCTTAAAAGTTGAAGCAAAGGTTAGAGACCTTTACAAACAGGCAAAAGAATGCAAACTTGAAGAGGTGGAAAAAGTTATCCCTCTAAAGGAAAAAAAGAAGAAAAAAAGGAAAAAGAAGATATTCCCTGCCAGAAAAACATCTCTCAAAGATATAATATCAAAAGATTAATCATTCAACTTTCAGGGGCTCCCCATATCCCGGTTTAGCCACTATCTCACCATTTTCATAAACCACCTGCCCACGAAGTATTACCCTCTCCACATCACCCCTATACCTCCAGCTCTCAAAGGGAGAGTACTTTGCTTTTGAGTAGAACTCCTCCGGCTCAATCTCACCCTCTTTCTTCATATCAAGAATTAAGATATCTGCGTGCTTTCCAGGTTCAAGAGAGCCCTTTTCCTCCAGCCCAAATATTTCAGCAGGTTTATAGGAGCACCACTTTACTACGTCGCTGAGAGAAATAAATCTCTTATTCGCCATGGTGAGAAGAAGTTTAAGAGTGGTCTCAAGACCTGGCACCCCTGAAGGAGGAGCTTCACCCAGCTTTTCTTCAAGGCTGTGGGGTGCATGGTCGCTGGCAATAATATCCACTCTACCTTCTTTTAAAGCTCTCCAGAGAGCCTCATTATCTCTGGCTGTTCTCAGAGGAGGGTTGGTTTTTGCAATTTCACCAAGAGCTTCCAGGTGTTTTTTACTGAGAAATAGATGATGAGGAGTTACCTCTGAGGTGGTGTAGTTATTAAGAAACTTTAAGGAGTCCCCTGTGGAAAGGTGGCAGATGTGCACCTTTTTCCTGTACCTTTCTGCAAGATGAGAAACCTTTCTAACAGCCCTTGCCTCAGCCTCGGGAGACCTTATCCTGAAGTGCTCTCTATACCTCTCCTTATTCCTCTCTATAATCTCCAGATCCTCAGCATGCACAGCCAAGAGCTTAGCCTTACTCACAGCCTCCTCAAGGAGGCTATCGCTGACTCTACCAAGAGTGCCATCAAGATAAATCTTGCTTAGCCTTTCCTTCACATTTCCCTCAGTGACCCCGGAGTAGACTGCAAAATCGCACATTGCTCTCCTTTTTAAAAGTTTCAGCCTCCTCTCAATCACCTCATCAGAGGTAATACTCGGCTTTGTGTTGGGCATCTCCATAAGGCTTGTGACTCCACCTGCAAGAGCTGCCTTTGTGCCTGAAATTATACTCTCCTTGTACCTCTGGGTGAAGTCCCTGAGGTGCACATGAACATCTATAATACCTGGTATAACAGCCTTCCCTCTCGCATTGATAACCTCTTCTCCATGAGCCTTAATGTTCTTACCAACCCGAATAATCCTCTCGCCCTCAATTAATATGTCGCCCTCCACAAAGCCTTCTGGAGAGAAAATTCTGCAGTTTTTTATCAGCATAATTTTAATTCCTCTTTTCATATATATGAAATATACCTACATTATTACTATGGATAATATTGGGCACAGAAAAATATTTAAGTTAAACTATAGTTATTAGCTAAGAAAATGCAAATCTCAGGGGCGAGAACATGGAACAGATAAGAACTATAGAAGAAATAAATGAGAAAATCAAAAGAGGAGACGCAGTAATTCTTAGAGCTGATGAGATGACAAAGCTTGTTAAGGAGGAAGGCGCAGAGAAGGCTGCCAAAGAGGTAGATGTTGTAACCACAGGGACCTTTGGCTTGATGTGCTCCTCAGGCGTTTTTATGAACTTTGGGCACGGCGACCCTCCAATAAAGATGCAAAGAGTGTGGCTCAACGATGTGGAAGCCTACACTGGGGTTGCTGCTGTGGATGCTTACCTGGGCGCTACTCAGCTTTCTGAGAGCCTTGGCATGGAATATGGTGGTGGACATGTGATTGAGGATTTAATTAACAAGGCGGAGATTGAGCTTAAGTCTACCGCCTACGGCACAGACTGCTATCCCAGAAAAGAAGTTGAAACTGTAATAACTATAAATGACTTAAATCAAGCAATAATGGTTAATCCCAGAAATGCCTACCAGAAGTACAATGCAGCAACAAATACAAGCGACAGACCCCTATTCACCTATATGGGTGAGCTTCTCCCAAGGCTGGGGAATGTGAACTACTCAGGTGCAGGAGATTTATCGCCTCTTAGCAATGACCCTGACTATGAAACAATTGGCACAGGAACAAGGATATTCCTGGGTGGAACTCAGGGCTACATTGTTGGCGAGGGAACTCAGCACTCCCCAGCTAACGGCTTTGGAACTATCATGGCTGTAGGTAACTTAAAGAATATGAGCTCCAGATATGTCCGAGGAGCCACTGTCAGAGGCTACGGCACCTCCCTCTTTATTGGTCTGGGCATTCCTATTCCAATTCTCAATGTTGGACTTGCTGAGAAGACTGGTATAAGCGATGAAGAGATTGTAACAAATGTTCTGGACTACTCTGTGCCAAGACTGAAGAGGCCAGTACTGAGGCAGGTAAGCTATGCAGAGCTCAAGTCTGGTAAGATTGAAATAGATGGGAAGGAGGTAAGAACCTCACCTCTTTCAAGCTTCAAGATGGCAAGAGAAGTGGCTGAAGAGCTCAAGAAATGGATAGCTCAGGGCGAGTTTTTCCTTTCAGCACCGGCAGAGCCTCTCCCAAGAGAGAGAGTCTTCAAACCCATGCCGCTGAGAAAGACCCCCAGGGTTAAGGATATTATAAAGAGAGAGGTGATAACTGCCGGACTAAATGAAGAGATTGAAGCAGTTTCTTCAAAGCTTATAGAGCATGGAATTAACCACATGCCCATTGTTGATTCTGAAGGAAAGATATTAGGTATAGTCACCTCCTGGGATATTGCAAAGGCAGTTGCAAAAGGCTACAAAACCCTTGACAGAATTATGAGCAGAGAGGTTATAACTGCCACTGAGGATGAGCTTCTTGAGGAGGCTGCAAGAAAAATGGCAAAGCATGATATCTCCGGCTTACCAGTTGTGGACAGCAACAATAGAGTGGTGGGTATTATTACCACTGATGATGTCTCAAGGTATATGGGGGGAGTGTAATGGCCAAGTTCAGAATTGTGGCAAAGAGAGAGGCAGTTTCAGCACCTGTAATTTCTCAGGCTATATCAAAAACAGGCTGTCAGTTCTACATCATAGAGGCAAGTGTTGGAGAATGGGGCAAGGAGTTAACTGTAGAGATTATAGGCGACGAGGAAGCCATTGATGAGGCTGTGGAGAGCTTAAAGAGAAGTGGTGCAAGAGTTAAAAGGTTTGAAGACAAAGTAACTTTTGATTTTGACACCTGTGTGCACTGCGGAGCCTGTGTTACACTCTGCCCCTGGGGTGCCATCGAGATTGCTGAAGACTGGAGTATAAAACATCTACCAGATAAATGTATCTCAGGATGCAGTCTGTGTATGAAGCAGTGCCCCGTTGGAGCAATCCACACCAGAGAAATTGAGGAAGAGTAAAATCTAAGCTTCCTCAAATAATTTTAATTTTTTTAATAATTTCGGATTTTTCTGAATTCTTGCTCAACAACTCCACCTTCCATTCCCTCTTCGGTATTATCCGTTTCTATAGCATCTTTAATAATTTTCATTATTTCTTTGTAAACTCAAGTATTTTACAACAATATTTTTTGTTTAAGCATATGATGTTTTATGAGCAACCTGGAAATGTGTATTTTTCTTTATACCTGGCAATGGAATACAATGTTTTCCATTTTGTTGGTTACTCCTTCATAAGCCTCTCAGGCACCACCTGCCTCTCAATGAGGGAGGAAAAGTCCTCTGCATGGCGAATAAGCTCTGCTTTTCCCTGGCTCACAAGAAGCTCAGCAGGTCTTGGCCTTGAGTTGTACTGGCTTGCCATGATAAAGCCATAGGCGCCTGCATCGAGGAAGGCAAGAACATCTCCCTCTTCAATGGCAGGGAGCTTTCTCTCTTTTGCGAGAATATCGCCACTCTCGCACACATTTCCAGCAATATCCACAATTTCTTCTGGCTCTTGTGAAGCCTTATTGGCAACAACCACCTCATGGTGGGCGCTGTACATGGCAGGTCTTAGAAGGACGTGAAAGCCAGAGTCGCAGCCTATGAATTTTTTATAGGGGGTTCTCTTTACAGTACTCACTCTTGTGAGCATTACTCCAGCATCGCCCACAATATATCTTCCTGGCTCAAAGATCAGCCTGGGCTTTTTCAGAGAGTACTCTTTTATCTTTTCATCAATTATAGGCACAATGGCTTCAGCCAGGTCTCCTGGGGTTATTAAGTCCTGATCCTGTTTGTATTTAATCCCCACTCCACCCCCAAGGTCAGCGAACTCCAGATTTATTCCAAGCTCTTCTTTTATCCTGCCCATAATGTCAAAGAGTCTTGCTGTTGCTGCCTCGTAGGGGGAAGTCTTTGTTATCTGCGAACCTATGTGCATGTGAATTCCCTTCACATCAAGCATCTCTGCCTCCTGAGCTTTTCTGTAGCCCTCAATAATCACATCCTCGTGGATTCCAAATTTGCTCTCCTTTAAACCAGTGGAAAGATGAGGATGAGTCTCGGGGGAGACCTCAGGGTTGACTCTGAAGGAGACTCTGGCTCTGAGCTCTTCCCTCTCTGTGATTCTTATTAATCTATCCAGTTCATGAAGAGAATCGAGATTTATAGTAATCCCTGCTTTAAGGGCCTTTTCCAGCTCTCTATCAGTCTTGTTGTTTCCAGTGAAGATAATTTTCTCAGGCTCAACGCCAACAAGGAGAGCAAGATAAAGCTCTCCCTCGCTTAGAATATCAGCACCTGCCCCTTCCTGCCTTAAAATGTGGAGGATAGCAAGATTGGTGTTGGCTTTGTAGGCATAGGAGACCTCAACATCACCGTAAGTCTTCTCAAAGGCTTCTTTAAATTCTCTGTACCTCTGCCTTATCCTGTCTTCGTCATAAACATATAAGGGTGTTGAATATTTCTCTGCCAGCTCCACTAAATCGACGCCGCCTAAAGCTAAGTTACCTTTTGAGTTTACAGAAATATGTGGCTTTGATTCAAACATAATATCACCTGCTTTTTGATAATTGTGCCTTTAGCTCTTCTCTAGTTATTCGCTGCCTGTGCTCCTGGTCTCTCCATAGCTTGTTAACAAAATAAAAGTACTCATATAGCTTGGGCTTATCTTCACACAGGATTATTTTGTGATTTTCCATAACTTCCTTCTTCATATAGAGGGGAAGCTCTTCAAAGAGCCAGACATGATACTCTGGGTTAGAAAGGCTGCTCAACACAAGGGATAAAAGCTTTTCTCTCTGCGCACCAGGTGCAACTATACAGATATCAATGTCACTTCTTTCAGTAGATTCACCTTTTGCGTGAGAGCCGAAGAGGAGTACAGCTAATATATCCTTTCTGTACTTAAGAAATTCAAAATCTCTAATTAAATCTTCCCGGATAGCCATTTTTCAGCAACCTCAGCAAAATCTTTGAGATAATCCAGAAGCCTCATTATTGAGTTAAAAGCCATCTCTTCAATGAGCCCATTATACTCATGTACAACTCTATTTCTCAATCCATTGGCTTCTACCAGGGCTTTTTTCAACTCATAAGATATTATTTTTCTGTCCTGGAGTATTCCCAGATTTGTATAGTCATCTTTCGGTATTTCACCTTCGTCTTTAATTATCATGGCAGAAATGTCAGTGGCAGCTTCTACAGCCTCCTGAAAAGCTTTATAGGTTGCAAGTCTTGTCTTTCTGTCGGATAGGAAGTCCTCAATATCCTGAGCCCACTCCGCTATATCCCCTATATTCTGCTTTATTCTCGAAATTTTATCCATGTACCTCTTAGCCCTTGCAAGTTCCATAAGAAAAATTCGATTTGAGAGAATAAATAGTTATCCTTCAGAGCACCTTCTCCATTCTCTCGAGAGCTTCCTGAATTCTCTCCACCGGCTGGGTGAGAGCAAATCTCACATAGCCCTCGCCCTCTTCTCCAAAGCCCACACCAGGAGTAACTACAACTCCAGCTTCAAGGAGCTTATCGGCAAAGTTTAGGCTGTTGCCATCTTCAACCTCTGCCCAGAGATAGAAGGTTGCCTTGGGCTTCTGGCACTTTATTCCCAGCTTTTCAAGGCCATTATAGAGCACATCTCTTCTCTCCTGGTATATCTCCACATTTTTCCTGACACAATCCTGAGGCCCCAGGAGAGCAGCAATTCCTGCCTCCTGAATTATCTGGGAAGCTCCTGAATCTACATTGGTCTTTACCTTGCCAAGCCCCTTGATTACCTCCTCACTACCGGCAGCATAGGCAATGCGCCAGCCAGTCATATTGTAGGTTTTTGATAAACTGTCAATAACTATACCAACTTCTTTTGCTCCATCAGCTTCAAGGAAACTTCTAACCCTGTAGCCGTCGAAGGCTATGCCTGAGTAAGCTTCGTCAGAGCACACTATTATATCATAATCTCTGGCAAAGTCCACAACCTCTTTATAAAAATCAAGCTCTGCCACAGCAGAAGTCGGGTTGTTGGGGTAGCTTATCCACATGAGCTTGGCCTTCCTCGCCACCTCTTCAGGCACAGCATCAAGGTCAGGTAGAAAGCTGTTCTCCTTCTTTAAAGGCATGGCATAAGCCTTACCCCCTGCAAAAATTGGGCCTGTTTTATAAACAGGGTATCCAGGTGAAGAGTAGAGCACATAGTCACCGGGGTTAACAAAGGCAAGGTGTATATTGTGTATTCCCTCTTTGGAGCCAATTAAAGTTATTACCTCTCCATCAGGTTTGAGCTCGACGCCATAATCTCTTTTAAATCTCTCAGCAACAGCCTCTCTGAACTTGAGCATACCTTCATAGCTGGGGTATCTGTGGTTTTCTGGATTATTGGCTGCTTCGCAGGCAGCCTTGATAATATGGTCTGGCGTTGGAATATCAGGATCACCTATGCCGAAGCTTATTATATCCACGCCTTCCTTTCTCTTCTCAGCTATCTTTCTGTCAAGCTCTGCAAAAAGATAGGGTGGTAAACTTTTAATTCTCTCAGCCAGCTCCATGGGTACACCTCAATAAGCTCTTTCAAAAATACAATCTCAAGGTTAATAAACCTTTTTGTCGTAGAGATGAACTACTCTGAATATGAAAATCTTCTCCAGATTATTGAAGAGCTTAAAGATGAGGCTTCTGGAAGTGCTGTGATTGTTGAGGGAAGGCGCGACGAAGAGGCTCTGAGGTTTCTTGGCCTTGAGGCAGAGTTTTTCAAGGTTAGGGGAGAGAAAGGTGTCACAATTCTTGAGATCTGCGAGAGGGTTAGGGAAAATTATAAGCGTGCCATAATCTTTGTGGACATAGATAGAGCTGGAGAAGCAGTGGCAAAAAGGCTTCGCCACTATCTCAGCCAGATGGGAGTAACTATTGTTGAGAAGTACAGGATGAGCCTGCTGAGGAAGCTGGAAACTGAGCAGGTGGAGAATATCCCTGTCAGGATAAGAAGGCTCAGGGAAGGTTTCTACAGGGCTGACTTATACTACTGGGGCTAACTTATATATGAAGGTGGTTAATTAGAACTATGGGAAAGAAATTCAGGAGGAAACCCCACTGGCCCTCCTATGCAAGGTCTTTGAAGAGAGAGGCAAAAAAGCTTGCTGAGGCAGGGGAGAAAAAGGATTTTGACAGGCTTATTGAAAGAGCTCTTGGTATTGGGGATGCCTACTACAGAGCCCAGGCTCTGGCCTGGATTGCCAGGAGAAGGCATGAAGCTGGTTATGATTCATCTCAACTTTTTATCAGGGCTGTAAAGACTGCAGAAAAGGTACCCCAGGAGTGGAGGCGGGCTGAGATTCTTGTTGATATTGCCTATGAGATGTCCAAGGCTGGGGTTAAAGATTTTGACCCCCTGCTGAAGGCAGTTGGTGATATAGAAAGTGAAGAGCACAGGTTTGAGGCTCTCAGGGCTGTTAGGCGAAGAATGGCAAAGCTGGGTCTTGACACGTCCGGAATCTCGCTTAAGGCAAGGGTTTCCAGAGAAAGGGCAGAAAGAGCTCCCAGAAAAGAAAAGAAGTTACCTCCTGATATCTCCTCTATTGAGAATAAAAGGAAGAGAATTACTCTGGGCCTTTTCAATACCTATACTGGAAAGTCTCTGGGAGTTGCTCATATAAGAGCAATTGCCAGGGCTGCACCTCTGTGCTTTGCTTTCAATCTGAATCTCTGTCTCTTTGGTTTTCCAGTGGAAACTCCAGAGGAGGCTGCTGAAAGGGTTGAAAGTGAGACCCAGGTTGGAGAGGGCAATGGGTATACAATGAAACTTTTTAGGGAAGGCAGGCTCTTTGTACTAGATTTTCCAGATGAGCCAGTTCTGCCCAACCTTGGTGAGCTTGTAGCCACCACCCCTAGCCCCAGTCCAAAAAAGAGGATAGCAATTGAGAGAATAACAAAAGGTAGTTCTCCCTTCTGCCTGCTCATGGGCCTGGGTGCTGAGGGGCTTCCTAAAAGTGTTCTCAGGCTGGCGAAGTATCATTTGGAACTCACAGGTAAGAATATACCACTTGAGACCTGCACAGCCATGGGAGTGCTGGCAGCAAAGCTTGGTTCAGGATAAATTTTGCCTTTCTAACTGGAGAAAATTAAAATATTATCATATACAAAAGTAATGTATGCGAAAAGAAAAGCTTGCCTTCTTTTATATGCTTTCTGGGTGGGTTCTTGCTGTGCTATTCTCCTGTATAGTCTTCGGTCCACTTTCGGGCACACTGACTTCAAGCTACCATGCAAGAATGGTGGAGCTTTTTAAGGCTCAGGGAGTTCCTGGCTATGACAGCCTTTCCTATGGTGGAAGAGGCTTTTTTTATTACCCTCTTGGCTACTTTCTGGCGGGGGTGATAACCAGAGTTTTACCTCCTGAGATTTTCTATGTCCTTTTCCCTGCTATCACTTTTTCAGCTTATCTCTTTCTTATTTATAAAATTCACAGAAAATTTTCAAATCCCTACTCTGCCATGACAGTAACCCTACTCCTTGCCACTTTTTCCTATGCTTCCTTTGGTAGATTCTTTATACATCAGCTTGCCTTTGTTTTTGCTGCCTCAGCCCTTTACCTTGTCCTTGAGAGGAGATTTTATCTTGCAGGTGTAGCCTCTGCTTTAACCTTCTTAACCCATGCTGAAAGCTTCATATTTCTTGCCCTTTTTTTTACTGCCTATAGCATCAGGGAGAGAAGAGCACTTATTTCTCTATCACTGGGAGTTATTCTTGCCATTCCCTACTATTTCAATCTCCTTCAGAAGTTCAACTGGTATATCCCCTTTTTCGACCCTGAGTATAGATGGATTGTGAGGAGCTACTGGAATGATGTTACCCCTGGAATAAAGAATCTTCTGAAGCTCAGGTATTTTCTATTTCTTGGCTTTGCTGGTGCTCTGGCTTTCTTCAGGGTGAGATTTTACCCTCTTCTTATCCTCCTGGGTTCCCTTTTTGTTTTTTCTGGCTCCAGATTTATTGACCCTCTGGGCTTAATCTTCTTCTCAATACCCTCAGCAATCTTTCTTTCTGGAGTTAAAAAGAAAAAGGTGCTCTACTATGCAGTCTTACTTTATAGTCTTCTTTATCTTGCCTATGCTGTTTCTGACCCGCTCCAGGTGAGAACAGGCGAAGATTTGATTGATACTCTGAGCTGGATAAAGGAGAATACCCCGGAGGAAACTACAGTAATAGCTTCTATTGATGAGGGGCATTTAATAGCTTACTATTCAGAGAGGAAGAACTTTGCTGATGGCCTCTTTGAGTATGCTGATCTAAAGAGGGCTAAGCTCTGCTTCCTTGCTTTTAGCGGCGATAAAGCTTCTATGGAGACGATTATTGAGATTTCAGGGAAGCCAAGAGTTTTTCTTGTGAAAAAACAGAGTAAAATCTACAGCTTCCTCAGGGACAGGTTTGAGGTGCTCTATGAGAAGGGCAGCTATGCAGTTCTGGGTGATATAGATGATTAGAGTTATTTCTCCTGCCACCAGCGCCAATCTCGGTCCAGGTTTTGATGTTCTTGCAATAGCTCTTGAGAGTCCCCATGATATTATGGAGTTTAGTGAAATTGAAGATGGTATAGAGATAGAGGTGAGCGGCTATACTGTGCCTTCTTCTCCTCAGGAGAATATTGCTGGAGTTGTGGCAGGGAAGATAATGGAGGATTTTGGCATCGAAGAGGGGGTGAAGATATCTATTCATAAAGGCATAAGGCCCAGAAGTGGCCTGGGTTCAAGTGCAGCCTCAAGTGTTGGCGCAACTCTGGGAGTTTCAGAGCTTTTTGGCCTTGCCCTGAGCAGAGATGAACTTCTTGAATATGCTCTTCTGGGGGAGAAAACTGCTTCAAACTCTGCCCATGCCGACAACATCTCAGCCTGTCTTCTGGGAGGGTTAACTATAGCTTTAACTGAACCCCTGAAAGCCTTTAGAGTTGAGGTGAGCTCAGACATTGGCTATGCTGCCCTTCTTCCCGGCATTGAGGTGAGCACCAGAGAGGCGAGGAAGCTTCTTCCAGAGAAGATTCCTCTTAAGGAGTACTCTCATAATCTGGCAAAGGCATGCCTTCTGGTTAGAGCTTTAGAAGAAGGGAACTTTGAAGAACTGAGCTTAGCCTGTGAGGACAGTATAGTTACTCCTCTCAGAAGTAAACTTGTGCCTTTCTATGAGGAGCTTAAAAAAGAGGCTCTGAGCATTGGAGCTAAAGCCTTTTTCATTAGTGGCTCAGGCCCTGCAACTCTTGCTTTATTCAACAGAAGAGAGGTTGATGTCAGGGAGATGGCTCTACACCTGGAGAAGTTCTATTCTGAAAGGGGAGTTGAGGCTAAAAGCTACTGGGGTAAGGTGGGTGAGGGAGCCAGAGTTATATAAGCTTCCTTGCTTCTCCCAGCATGTCTCCAGCCACAACAAGCACTGAGCAGGGCAGATTAACCCCCACATGCTGGACAACATGTTCTGTAACACTTCCCAGAAGCCTTCTGTCAAGAAAGTCTTTTCCCCCAGCTCCAAGCACCACAAGGGCAATACTCTCATCATTTTTAGCCTTTTCAACAATTACTTCATGGGAGTAGCCATCCTCTATGGTCACTGTAAACTCTGAAAGCTCTTCACTGCATATATCCTTTGCCTTTTCAACAGCCTTCTCAGCCTCTTCAGTCAGCTTCTTCTTTATGTCCTGTTTTACCTGTCCATGCACCACATACATGTGCTTGTCAATAACATGGAGTACCTCAAGCTTCATACCCAGTGTCTTAGCCAGCTTTGCAGACTGCCTGATTGCCAGTTCAGCATTTTCAGACCCGTCAGTTGCAACAAGAATCTTCTTCATTATCCTGCACCGTATAAATTAATTATTGGGCAGAGTATAAATCTTTTTGCTATGGTTTATTATATGCATAGCTTTTTATTACCAAAACCAATATATTTAGTATTATATTTGGCTTTAACCCTCTCTGGTAAGCTATGCGAATAAAAAGTATAGCATACCTTTAAAATACTGCCAGAAAGATTCGAATCCTACTTAGCAGGGGCTTGAAAATGGGAAAATATCTCATTTATCTGGATATACTGGGATTCAGTAGCCTGCCCAGGGAAATAGAGGAGAAATCTGGATTCTACAGCAACTACATTAGACAAAATGTTCTACAGGAACCTATAAAAAATGAGATAGAAAGAATAAAAAGAGAAGGAATTGAAGTCACAAAAGGAACTGACGACTATATATTAATTGTTAATGGTATTCAAACAGCATTTAGAGTTATTGGTAGGCTTACAACAATTGAGATTCCACATAAAGATTATGACTATATCCCCCTCGAAGTAGCTCTGACACCTTTAGAAAGTGGCAGAACTTTACAGGTAAATCCCATTAACAGAGATGAAGTAGTAGATGCTCTGAGAAATGATATTGTTCATCTATATCGCAAATACTATAAAGAGCAGCATGGTGGAAAGAGTATAAAAAATACTTTTGTTGTGCTTACAGAAGAAGTTTTTGAGGATTTAGAGCCATTAGATAAAAAATATTGCGAGCAAATCTCATATCAGGATAAAACCTTCTATGTTGCAGATATAAATAAAATCCGGGAAAGATGTAAGCTTTTTAAATTTTTAGAGAAAATTGGACACAGACAGAGCAAGAGGTATGACAGAATTGATGAGCTGTATGTTGAGCCACTGGAGTATGAGGAGATAAAGACTGCACTTAGAAAAGATAGAATTGTTTTTATTACAGGCAGCCCGGAATACGGGAAAACATACACAGCTATAAGGCTCCTGTGGGAGTATTATTGTGAGGGATATGAACCTGTGTGGATTGAAGGTAGACAGGAACTTCAAAGGCTTGAAGTTAGAGAGAGAATGGAGGAGATTAAGAGAGAGCTAAAACCCCATCGGGTTGTTTACTTTGAGGATCCCTTTGGAAAGATAAAATATGAAAGAAGTGATAGTCTTGAAAGAGATATAGACACCATAGTAGAATCTATTAAGAATGTAGGTGATGTCTATGTAGTAATAACTTCAAGGGAGGAGGTTTTCAAGGAGTTTAAGAGGGAATGTTATACAGATACCATTAAAGAATTTGAGAAAAAACTGAATATAAAAAAGCCCTCATACGATACAGAAAAAAGAAGGCAAATCTTGCTCAAATGGGCTGAAAATGAAGGCTGCAAATGGCTTGAAGACAAAAACTTAAAGGGAACTATTTTAAGATTATTAGAAGGAAAGAAGAATCTACCCACACCTATGAGCATCAGGGATTTTGCCATAGCCACACAGAATATAACGACAGAAACTGAACTAATGAAAAAAGTAGAGGAAAAATCAGAAAAAACGGCTATAAGCTTTGCAAAAGAAATAGAAAGCATGAGCAGAGATAAAATACTGTTTTTGTCTTTTTTGTTTATATCCAATTTTGAAAAGAACTTTATCAGGAGAATATATGATGAAATGGTAGGTGAATTAGGCATAGAAAATGCCTGGGAGTTTGACAGAATTATTAACTGGTTTAAATATGACAAAATTGATTTTATATGGGATAGTGACTATGAACATAGTTCTCCTGTTGAATATATTGGATTCTCTCACCCTTCATATAAGGAATCACTAAAATATCTCCTTATTGATAAAAATGACTCCCCTACAGAGATAAATAAAAATATATTCAGTAAATTACTTATTAAACTTGCTGATAGGGAAGAGGCTGCTGGTGATGTTGCATGGGCAGTAGTGGAGAATTTTGATAAGCTTCCTGAAAATGTAAGGAACGAATTATTAATGAGACTTG
>CAZCRG010000004.1:13641-36687 GCA_964501105.1 Candidatus Hydrothermarchaeota archaeon
GAGAATTTTGATAAGCTTCCTGAAAATGTAAGGAACGAATTATTAATGAGACTTGCAGACAAGAAAAAAGCTGCAGGAGCTGTGGCATGGGCAGTTGCAGAAAATTTCAATAAGCTTCCTGAAAATGTAAGGAATTTACTCTTCAAGCTTGCTGAGAAGGAAAACTCTACTCCTTTTGTTGCACGGGCAGTAGCGCGGAATTTCGACAAAATCCCTGAGAATGTGAGGAACAAACTATTAATGAAACTTTCTGAGAAGGAAAACGCTACTCCTCATGTTGCATGGGCAGTAGCGCGGAATTTCGATAAACTCCCTGAAAATGTAAGGAACGAATTATTAATGAGACTTGTAGATAAGGAAGAGGCTGCAGAAGCTGTTGCACGGGCAGTAGTGAAGAATTTCGATAAGCTTCCTGAAAATGTAAGGAACGAATTATTAATGAGACTTGCAGATAAGGAAGAGGCTGCAGGTGATGTTGCATGGGCAGTAGTGCTGAATTTTGATAAGCTTCCTGAAAATGTTAGAAACGAATTGTTAATCATACTTGCAGAGAATGATAGGAGTGCATGGCTTGTTAAATTAACATTAGAAAGATATCCAGACGAAATCCCTGAAAACATTAAGAAAAAAATTGAAAAATCTTTAAATAAAAATCTTCAGTCTTTACAGTAAAACGTACAAAATATAAAAGTACACTAAAAATTTCAATAGAATACCACAATAATAACCACAATAAAAATCAAGCAGGATGATAGACCAATCTTAAATATAAAAAACAGTAGAGTAATAGTTAGTGTTTTATAACATTTAAGTTAAAATAACAAATACATTGCTCTATAATTTTATATAACTATAAATGCAGCAATCTTTAAATGTTCAGAAGAAAAATAAAATACAGGAGGTGTGAGAATTAAGGTGCTGATGTGTACAGACGGCTCCCGTTTTGCTGAGGAGGGAATTGAGCAGGCGGGTTATATTCTCAGACATACAAAGCCAGAGATTGTTGTTCTCAGGGTTATACCCAATGTTGCAGAGGAATATAAAGAGTACAATGAGTATTATGAGCTTTTCAAGGAGGAGATTCACAAGCTCAGAAAGCTTGGAATACCAAAGGCTGTTTTGAGCTCTCTTGAGGATGCAAAGAAAATTCTTGAAAATCTTGGTTTAAAGGCTGAAGTGAAGGTAAGGAAGGGCAAGGCTGGTGAAGAGATTTTAAAAGAAGCTGAGGAGGGAAATTACAACCTTATTGTGGTCTCCTCCTATGGAAAGGGGATGAGTAAATTTTTGCTGGGCAGCATTTCCAGAGAGGTTGTGCATAGGTCAAAGGTGCCTGTTCTGGTTATGAAGCCTGCTCAGATTGATATTTAAGCAGCAGGTCTTGCACTGTAGATAGAGTTTTTGAGTATAACCACATCGCCTATTGCTCGAACAACTTTAAAGGGTACACTTAACCCTCTCGTCTCTTCCAGGGAAAGCTTCTTAAGAAACTCTTTATCCACATCTGTTATCAGCACTGTTAATACCTTTCCGGTTAGGGGGTCGATGGTTATATCCTGAAGGGCACCTACTCGTTCTCCGTCCTCGGTGAAAACATCCTTCCCTGTCAATTCAGTTAATCTTGAGACCATAATACCACCTAATTTTAAGGTGTTGAAGGTGCTATATAAAATTATCTAGACACTTTTGATTTTTCTGTTTCTGTAGATTTCAACTGCCTTTTCCAGGCAGAGTTCACCTCTTGCAACCTTTTCTGCCATTTCCTTTGAAATAGTTATGCTGCCGCTCAGCTCTCTGCTTCCCTTCTGGATATTTTTAATCTCGCCTTCCTTGGGTTTTAGCTCTACCTCTGACTCAAAGAGCACCCCCTGCTTCAGGCCAATATTTATTGCAGCCACAATATTTCTGACCTCCCTTGAATATTCGCCGCTACCCAGAGATGGTGTGGTCGACTTCTCGTTTACAAGGTATATGGGGAAGCTGAAGTTCTCCCTGAGGCTCTTGATTATCCTGTCCCTGTATATGCCGCCTCCATCTCCCAGCTTTATTGTTACCCTTTCACCAGAATAAATCTCCAGGATTTTTTTGATGGCGTCTGAAACCTGCTCCGGTACTCTCAGGTTTGATACAAAGACAATAGAACTGTCGCCAAAAACTGCTATGCCTGAGTTCTTTCCAGGGTCTATGCTTATTGTAACTTCCCTGTATTTCCCATCTCTACCTCTAAGAAACTCCACAGCCTTCTCTACAGCTATTCCAACTTTTTCCGCTCTAGTTGCCACTACCCTGGAGAAGTTAATTCTGTGCCTCTCTTCTACGCTTGTGAGCACTACTGTTATATTGGAGGGGATTCTATCTCCAGGGGAGAGGCTATAAAAGGACACCCCTCTCTTTTTAAGCTCAGAAGCTGCCAGATAGTAAATTCTTGAATTTCTGGTAACCAAGGCTAACAAAGAGACTACCTCATATTTTTGCAGAAAAAATCCCCTCTTAAAACTATCCCAAAAGCATTATTGTGAAGCTGTCCCTTAAACCGGGAGCAAAGCCCAGGATAAAGAAGGCTAGATACCAGAAATTTCTGTTTTCCTCCTCAACAACAGAATTTATTATGTAAATTATTATTATGAGCACAACAAGCTTCAGTGGGTATAGAATATAGGCTGTGCCCACGAGGTTGATGAGCCAGTCTTCAAAAACATGCTCCTCAAAGTAGCCATAGTATTCCACTCCCACTACAGTGGCAGTTGCATCAAGAAGATGGCCTGCAAAAACAGCCTTTATCCAGGGGTTTTTCAGCTGAGAGTAGCCAAGTCTTTCAAAGGCATAGATGAAGATTAAAATTGAAACTGGAAGCAAAACAGCAATCTGCAAAAAGGGCATCCAGTAGGAGATACTTGTAAAAACTTTATAGAGGGGGTAGAGAGCAAAAAGAGAACCCAGAGCGAACATTGTTTTGTGGAACTCAGGGCCCAGTTTCTGAAGTCTCAGGGATATCAGAAGGGAAAAGGCAGCAAGGAAAGTTGTGGTTATGAATATCCCGGGAGTTATTAAAAAGGCAGTTCTGGGGAATATGGAAGCATCTACCAGACTTCTGGAGGTGGAGGCAAAAATCAGAAAGGGAAGCAGGGCAATAAAGAATCTTGAGTCAACTTTAATCTTGAGTTTTAATAATAGCCTCTCCACAAGAAGAATTCCTATGCCCAGAGCTAAGCCATATACCAGGGTGTTGTAAACATTATAGCCTTCTCCTGTGTAGATGGGCTGAATAAAGTATCTGCTGATGAAATCAAGAAGACTCATACTCTCTTAAACTCCCTTGCTTCGGGCACAGCGAAATATTTGCCTGAGATATGGAGAAGGCTTCTGCATTTTTCTGGGTCTAATGCTCCATTAAAGCACCCATCTCTTACCTCAGCGTGAACTACCTCGCCTGTAATCCAGATGTGGTCTCCCAGTTCTTTCGCATCGTAGAGCTTGCACTCAAGCCAGGCGTAGGCTTCCTTTATTCTGGGCGGAGAGACCTTTTTAGAGGGGACCTCAGTTAGTCCCGCCTCTTTAATTTCGCTGACTTCATAGGGAAAGTCCTTTTCAAGGATGTGCATTACCTCTCCAAAGTTTTCATCAACAAAGTTCACAACAAATTCTTCTGTCTCCTTGATATTCCGCCAGGTATCATGTTTTGGATTGCAGGAGATTCCAAAGAGGGGTGGTGAGAAGCTTATTGGCGAGTTGAAGCTGAAGGGGGCAGCATTACTTATACCTCGCTTTGAGGCTGTTGTAACAACGACGCAACTCCTGGCATTCAATTTATAAAAATTTCCTGTGCCCAGCTCCATAGAAAACACCTTGTTTTAATTGTGAGATGGGCTTTATAAAAGTAGCGGACATTTAAACTCTGAAATTCCCATACCTCTTTAGAGTAATTTAATGGCATTAAACTTCCTATCGGATCCCTGTAGAGAAAGCAAACTTTAAGTATTCTCTCCTGCAATAAAACTATATGAAAAAGATTCTCTTCTTAATCCTGGTTCTTGCCTCTCTTGGCTGCACCTCACAGGAAAAGCTTTCAAATATTACTGTCGCCAGTGATGGCTGGCCCATGTTTCAGAAAGATATTATGCACACTGCCTTTTCCCGGGAGGAGCTTTCTCCTCCACTGGAGCTCAAATGGAGCTTCTCAGGCAATAACAAATTTGGCTATTCCTCGCCTGTGGTTTTTGAGGATAAAGTTCTTGTGGGAAATACAGACTGGAATCTCTATGCTCTTAATGCAGAAACAGGTAAAGTTCTGTGGCATTTTCCCACTGGCGGTGAGGTTCACTCCACTCCTGCTGTGGCAGAGGGCAGGGTTTACTTTGGCAGCTATGACGGCAACCTCTACTGCCTTGATTTAGCTACAGGTAAAAAGCTCTGGAGCTTCAGGGCAAAGAGGGAAATTCTAACCTCACCTCTTGTTGCTGGCGGTGTGGTTTACTTTGGCAGTTTTGACGGCAGTATATATGCTTTGAATGCTGAGAATGGAAAAAAGCTCTGGGAGGTGAAAACTCAGGGAGAGATTCACTCATCACCTGTGTACAGCCAGAGCATAGTGGTGACTACATCTTACCACGAATACATAGTTTATGCTCTTGATGCTGAAACAGGTAAAACTCTATGGAAATTCAGAACAAGAGGGTTTATTCACTCTTCTCCAGCTATTAAGGATGGGAAAGTTTACATTGCCAGTAAAGATTCTATACTCTACTGTCTTGATTTAAAAACAGGGAAAGAGCTCTGGAAGTTTGAAACTGGTGCGCCCATAGACTCCTCTCCTGCTCTTGCCAGGGGAAAGGTTTACATCGCCAGCTACGACGGTTATGTGTACTCTGTTGATGAAAATAGTGGTGAACTAATCTGGAAAACAGAGATAGGCTCCCGCTTTGTGGGTTCACCTGCTGTAGCAGGCAATACTGTCTTTATAGGCAGTCTTGATAAGAACTTCTATGCTCTAAATGCTGACAATGGCGAAATTCTCTGGAACTATACCACAGGGGACTGGATATACTCAGGGCCTTCAATCTACAGAGGTAGAGTGTATATAACAAGCCTCGACGGCAGTCTCTACGCCTTCGGAAAATGAGAATCACAGTGGAGCTTCTGAAAAAAATGGTGGATCATGCCAGAGAGGAAGCGCCCAGAGAGGCCTGCGGTATTATTCTTGGAATGGAGGATAGAGCTTTAAAAGTTCTCAGGGCAAAAAATGCCTCAGAAACTCCTGAATACACCTACTCAATAGATGCTGAAGAGCTTCTTAAGTCCTTTGAGATTGCTGAAAAACTTGGATATGAGATTATAGGCTTCTATCATTCCCACCCCCATGGCTCGCCTGTGCCTTCCGGGATAGACCTAGCCAGAGCTGCCTGGGATAGAGCTTATTATGTAATATTGAATATAAAGGGAGAGGTGAGGGCATGGAGGTGGCATGAGGATAAGAAAAATTTCATTGAGGAAAGCTTAGTGGTAGAATAGAGTGCCCACCTCGCGATAGTAAAGAAGCATAAAGATTAGAGAGCTCAGAAAGAAGGTTGAGAAGCCCACAAGGGCATATAGGGATAGACTTTTCTGGAGAGACTTAATCTCTGGCAGAGAGGGGTATCTCTTAAGATATTCAAGAAGAGCCAGGGAGCTTCCAGCAATGCCACCCACGAATAATAGGGTGTAGAGAGTATAGCCCAGGAATGGGATTTTTAAAATCTCAAAGGGGCACTTGTGCTGAGTGGGTAAGCCGAAGAGTATTACATTATAATAGGGACTGAGGAAGGTGAGCATGGCGAGAAGGGAAAAGGAGAAGGTGAGGATAGAGAGGGCACTTGAGGCGAGGCTGAGTTTTCTCATAGGTCTCCTGTGGGTAATAAAGAGGAGAATAAGAGTTAGAGGGTAAAGAAGGAAGAAGGCTGCTAAAAGGGGTACAAAGGGCAGATTCTGAGCAATAAAGCCATAAGGATTTGAGGTGCTTCTGAAGGCAGAGCCACAACAGGTGGTTATCACATCAGGGCTGATACTAACAAAATATTTAACTTCCAGGTAAAAATCCAGTGAGAGTAGTGGAATAAGGGCAACAAGAAGGGAGTACTTCAGCCTTACCAGGGGATAATCCTCTGCTCTAGAATCAATGTGGTTTATAATGAGCCATAGGGAGTAGAAGAAAACTGCGACAATTTTTATTCCCAGGGCTTTGAATCCGTAGGGGTTTGCGTTGAGAGATCCAAAGGCGCACATAGCTCCTTGAATGAAGCTGTGAAGGTACTCTGCTGTGGCCACAAATATTAAAAGAGAGAGTATCTGAAAGCCCAGGGCATAGTGCATTAGAGTTGAAACCAGGTAGGTTTTCTTCTCCAGCAAGAACTGCTCTTCAGTCCTCTTGGAAAAATCCCATTTTCTCAATATTGTCAGGGCAACAGTGAGAGCATAGAGGCTGACAAGAGTTACAATGGCAAGGCCAAAAATCTGTGATATAATCCAGAAGTTTATAATCATTTTCTGACCTCTCCAAGGAGCTTCCCATCGCGCATATCAAAGATTACATCAACAAATTCCTTTTCAAATACAATAGGATCATGAGTGGCAATGACTATTGTTCTACCTTCATCCTGGAGGGAAGCAATAATTGAAAGAAACTCCTCTGAAAGCTTTGAATCCAGGTGGGCAGTGGGCTCATCGGCAAGGATTACCCCTGGATTGTTAATAAGCGCCCTTGCTATGGCTATGCGCTGCTGCTCTCCTCCAGAGAGTTCCTTCACCTTGAAATCTGCTTTTTTCTCAATTTCCAGCCTCTCAAGCAGCTCAAGAGCCTTTGCTCTTAGTTCTTCTGGAGGTTTACCCTCAGGGAGCACAGGCAGGTAAACATTTTCTACTGCAGAAAGCTCCTGAATAAGGTTAAACTGCTGGAAGATTATTCCTATATTTCTTCTTCTGAAGAGAGTTAAAAATCTTTCAGGAAGCTTTGAGACTTCTCTGCTATTGATTACCACTCTGCCGGAGGTTGGTGCTGATATGCAGCCCATTATACTGAGCAGTGTTGTTTTTCCAGAGCCACTTGGGCCGCGAAGAACAGCACACTCCCCTGGATTAATCTCAAGGCTCACGCTGCTTAAAGCTACAACTTCATTCTCCTTTCCTCTGTTGAAGACCTTGGTTACCTTCTCAAGAGTTATCATATTCCTCTCATCGCTACTTCTGGTGATATGGTGCTGGCACGCCAGGAGGGTATAATTATTGCAGCCATATATGGTAGGACGCTAACAAAAAAGATTATCATGAGTTCCCCAAAACTCAGGGCTGGCTTGAGGATGAAATCCGGGTAGAGGGTGGACCATCCAATCAGCACAGGCTTTAGTATAGGTGCACCCAGAAGGAATACATGAACATAGGCTAAAAGTATTCCCAGAATGTAGGAGTTCAGTGATATCACAAGTCCTTCGAAGCTCTTCATCTCCAGAATATCACGGGTTTCCCAGCCCAGAGCCTTGAGAATTCCTATCTCCCGCCTCTCCTCGGCGCTCATGCCGGAGGCTCTATCCCATACAAGGATTGCAAAGGCTAAAAGGGAGCTTATTAGTCCTGCCATGAACATCCCTGAACGCCACCCAAAGATTGCTTCATAGGTCTGCTGAATCTGCTTCTTCTCCAGCACCCTTGCATCAGGAAGTCTGTCTTTAATCTTCCTGGCTATATTGGTTATCTCATTGGGGTTGGATACATAAACAGCTAAGTCGGTATACTCTCCCTCTTTCATTCCAAAAAGCTCCCTGGCTTCCTGCTCTGGCACAACCAGAAGGTCTCCACTAACAAGAGATGAGGGACTGGAGAAAACTCCAGCTACAGTGAGCTTCACATACTCCCCTTTATGGTCCAGGAGAATTATTCTATCCCCTGGCCTGAGTCCTTTATTTTGGGCAAGAGCTTTTCCTATTACACAGGCTTTTGTATCCTCTGAGGAGAGAAATCTGCCCTCTTCAAGAGCGAGAGAAAGCTCTTCAGCCATATTGAACTTTTCTGGATTAAAAGCATAAATTGTATATGTGGCGTCAGCCTCACTGTCGTAGTAGTAGCCCCAGATGCGTTTAACAACTTTTGAAACACCTTTAATATCCTCTATTTCTCTCACATAGCTTTCATCGAGAGTGCTCTGCCTTCCAGCAAGAATTTTCTGTACAGTTATGTCTGGAGCAAAGCTAAGAGTTTCCCTTGCTTCCTGAGTAAGGGAAGTGGTGAGCATCACAACACTGGAGATAGTGAAAATTACAAGGGTGAAGACAAGAATTGTGGCTAAATTTCTACCCTTTCTTCTGAGGATAAAGGATATGCTGTAGTCCAGGAGATTCCTGTGCCTTTCAAGGTTCATGCTCCACCTCCAGAGTTGTGTTGAAGCCTTCAAACTTTGGCCTTGCTAAAGCTGTGCAGGAGGCATGGTAACACAGTTGGGCAGGCATATCTCTGAAGCAGCCTGAGAAATCAACAACACTTGGGTTTCTTGTTGAGTAGCAGTCACTGCTCATGAAGAGGTCAGTTAAGCCAAGAACTTTTACAACAGCTGCTCTGCCCTCAACGTCCACCTTCTGACTATAGGCCAGAGCGCCTGTTAAAGCAAGAATCTCAAGGAAAACTAAAAGGAGAATTTTTGTGGAAGGTCTCAACCCGGACTTACCTCCATACTTACAAGCTCTTCAAAGGTTACTATGTTTCCTGCTATATAGTCTTTTTTAAAGGCTTCAGCATCCTCCTTTTTCTCAAAGGGTACTATTCCAAAGCCCATGGGTGTTGGTATTCTTGCTGATGTAACATAAAAAGCCTTCTCGGCATCTACCCACTTCTGAGAGTAGTAGTCTCTGATATACATCTTTACAATATTCTCCTTATTTTTTTTGTAGTAGATTATGAGGTCACCTGGATCGTCGAAGAAAACTACCTCTTTATTATTTAAAAGCGCCTGAGATGCCCAGTTTTCATAGTCCTTGACATACATGCCGCATTCTGGACATCTTGCCCTATCAGGAATTTCCTGGGGCTTAAGCTCAGACCAGGTGTAACCAGAAGGTTGAGATGTGCAGGCTGCACCTATTATGATAATAAGAGTAATAAAAACCCATCTTATTAGCATGGTATCAGTTTTAACTTTTAGTTTAAATATTTTATGGTAATTTTTATTGTAAAGGTTGACCAATAATTTTTATGAGTTACAAATGATGTACTGATGTTACTTTAAAATAGAAGGTTAATGAAGTTTTTGTCCTGGATCTGGCTGCCAGTAGCTTTAATTATAATAATTCTGCTGCCCATTACCCACGCCTACAATGGCGAAGAATATAGTATAGAACAACTTATTGTAAAACTTGACCTTGGAAGTGGAGATGAACTCTTTTATATTAAATTAATCCCATCTGTTGATGGCATTAGACATTTTGATTTTGCCTTTAATTCCAATATAAAAGCAGAAGATTCCTCTGGAGTTTCATTAAAAGTAGAAGACCTCGGAGGTAAGAAAAGGATATATTTCCCCAGACCTCTTAGAAAAGGAGAAAGTTTTTCCTTTACTCTAAAAACAACTGAAAAGGTGATACCTGAGAAGGGAAACTACTTTTATAAGGGTTTCACCACACCCTATGACATTGATACCTTCCGTCTTCTTGTAGTCTTTCCTGAGGGAATGTTTCCTGAGACAAGAACCTTTAATAGAAGCAAGCCAGATTGCTGCTCTTCAGACACTTTTCACAGAAGCACCAGCATACCGCCAGATGGGATTGCAATCAGAGACAATAGAGTTACCTTTATGTGGGAGCGTCAGCTTAAGGCAGGCGACAGCTTTGAAGTTGGAATTCACTTTCCTGAAAAGGAGGGCCCAAATTATTTTGTATTATCTGCTCTCCTGATTGCCTCAGCAACCTTTTTTATAGGATTTATGTATGCTAAGCGCAAACGCCAGGTTGAGGTGGCCAAGGTCTTTCTTAATGAGGAGGAGCGCAAGATAGTTGAGTTTATTAGAAGTCATGGAGGAGAGGTGCTTCAGGAGAAGATATGGAAGAGCGATATTCTACCCTTTTCAAGGCCCAAGGTGAGCAGAATAATCTCTGATCTCGAGTCCCGTGGGCTGATAGAAAGAGAACCCTACAAAAAGACCTTCAAAGTAAAGCTTAATATATAGCATGGCCTCTTCAAAAAGTGAATAAGAGACCAATCACTTTAAAATTTTACATTAGATCATAAATTCATGTAAATTATTTTTTAAATATAGGATTATTAGTATTTATGAGCTCATTACGTATTCTGACGCTTTAGTAATCTTATCATTTTATATTGAAGAAATAGCTTTATTATTAATTTTTGACCTGAACACTTTCAATGATTAAGTATAAATAAGCCTTCTTCTAATTAAAAACCGTAAAATTCAACTTGAGGTGAGAAAATTGAGATTTGTAAGAGTATTTTTGCTAATAGGAATTGCAGCTGCTCTTGTTTTTGCTGGATGTACCAAGGCGCCTGCTGAGCCCTACAAGGAATCAGAGGTAAAGGAGGTAGCTCCTGTAAATCCCACCATGGAGGATAAATGCCCCATCTGTGGTATGATGCCAGCCAGGTATCCAGAGTGGCGTGCACAGGTTGTTCTGAAGAGTGGTGAGCGCTATCATTTTGACTCTCCCAAGGATATGTTCAAGTTTGTTCTCGGGTTAACCAATAATAACGAACCTAAGGAGTGGGTTAATCCCAATGACATAGCTGCCATCTTTGTTACAGACTATAATACGAAGGAATATATAGATGCAAAGAAAGCTTACTATGTCAGGGGCAGCGATGTGCAGGGGCCCATGGGCGAGGATGTGGTGCCCTTCGCCAGTGAAGAGGATGCCAAAGCCTTTTCTTCTCAGCATGGTGGTGAGGTTATAGGCTACAGTGACATAACAGTGGAATTTATAAAGACTCTGAAAATGAAAATGGGTGGAATGAACAGCATGCAGGGTATGGAGGGCGGAGAGGAAGATATGAAGATGTAATGGACATGTGGCTATGCCGCATGTTCACCTCCCTTTTTCCTATCCTCTCCAATATATCTTACAACGATAAATTTTTAATGTAGTTTAAAAAGATTTCAAGAGGTGTTAAGATGGAAAAGAAAGAAGTTAAAAAGTGGAAACTTTCAATTGAGGATTTTGAAAGGGCTGCCTGCTACAGAGACCACGGAGATTACAGGCCAGTAGAACCACAGTAATCATTGGAGCTAAGAAATAAATGCAGGGTTTTAGAAGAAACCCTAATGTAGTGTGGCGCAGGGAGACTCAGGGCGGCATATCACAGGGACTTCTTCTTTTTAATTATAAAACTCGAGGTATTCATTTTTTAAATGAGCCCGCTTCAAGGGTATGGGAGCTCATTGAAGAGAAGAGTCTTGAGGAAATTTCTTATCTTTTTGGCCTTCCAATTGAGGAATTGAAAAAGTTTTTAATTGGCCTTTCAGAGAGAGAGTTACTACTGCCTGAGGTTAAAGGCAGTCAATCTAATGAGTATTCCCACACAGGCATGTGGAAGGAGAGGAGGTTCCTCGATGCCCCAATTTTTGTTCAGTTTGATGTAACAAATGCCTGCAATCTGCACTGTGCCCACTGCATAACAAGCTCTGGAGATGCCCTTGAAAATGAGCTCAGCACGGATGAGGCATTAAAGCTTATAGAGGAGCTGGCTGAGCTCAATGTCTTTCAGATTGGCTTTTCAGGCGGCGAAGTTTTTGTAAGGAAGGACATCTTTCAGCTCATGGAGAGAGCTAAAGAGCTGGGTATAAGGGTTCAGGTTACCACCAATGCAACTCTTGTGAATCACACTATTGCTGAGAGGCTTTCTGCTCTTGAGCCAGTAACTGTAGGGGTGAGCCTTGAGGGTGCCACAGAGGAGAGCTATGGTAAATTCAGAGGAAAGGAGAATTTTAAAAGAGCTTTAAAGGGGATTAAAATCCTTCTGGAGTATAACCTCCCTGTGAAGATAAAGACAGCAGTCTCGAGAGATAATATTGACGAGATGGAAGATATTGTTAAGCTTGCTGTTGAGCTTGGAGTTAAGGCTGTTGATATGTTTCTCCTTTATCCTGAGGGAAGAGCAGAGAGTATGAAGGAAAGAACTTTGAATAGAGAAGAAATTAAGGAGTTTCTCATAAGGCTGAGTGAACTCAGAAAGAAATACTCAGGTAAAATTGATGTTGATGTGGATGACAAACCCAATGCTTTTCTTGTTGACCCGAGCCTGAATACAAGTACCTGCGGAGCTGGAGTTTACTGGGCTGAGGTATTGCCAAATGGAGATGTTGTTCCCTGTGTATTTCTCAAAAACTGGGTTGCTGGAAATATAAGAAAAGAGAGCTTCAGGGAGATATGGAATTCTCCCCTGTGGGAATCCTTCAGAGATAGACGGGAGCTAAGAGGAAGGTGCTCAAGGTGCGAGTACTCTTCAAGCTGCGGTGGTGGCTGCAGAGCCAATGCCATACTCATGCTGGGTGATGAAAAGGGTGAGGATGTCCTCTGCTTCTACGAGGTAGGTGAATGACTGGCTTGATAGTGCTCGAGGTGAGGCTCACAAAGGCATGTAATCTTCGCTGCAGACACTGCTCAGTGGCAGCAGGTGAAGCAAGTTATGATGAGCTTGGAACAGGTGAGGTTAAGGCACTTCTCAGGGAAGCCAGAGATATGGGAGCCTACTATGTCACCTTCACAGGCGGTGAGCCCCTCTTGAGGAGAGATTTAACAAGACTGGTTTCCTTCTCTTCTTCTCTGGGCTTGAAACCCAATCTGGACACCAATGCTCTTCTGCTAAACAGGGAGAAAGCTGAGAGGCTTAGAGAAGCTGGTCTGGAGATACTTCAGGTTAGTCTTGATGGCACCAGGGAGACTCACAACTATATAAGAGGGGAGGGTGCTTTTGAGGGTGCAGTTAGAGGAATTAAAGCAGCTCTTGCCTCTGGACTGAGGGTAAATCTCAATTTTACTGTTTCAAAGCTGAATTTTAATGAGATTGCTGAGGTTGTTGCAATAGCTGAGGAACTTGGAGTGAGCAGTCTCAGCATGGAGAGGTTCATACCCACCGGGAGAGGAAAGTCAGACTATGCTTTATCCAGCCAGGAGTTCAGAGAGGCTATGGAAAGGTTCTTTTCTCTTGCTTCTGAAGTTGATATTAAGCTCACTACCACAGACCCTCTTCGTGTGCTAATAGACAGCACTATTGTCGAGCACTACAGGGAGGAGATGAAGCACAGAATATGTGGGGGCTGCACAGCAGGTATAGCTGCAGTTACAGTCTCCTATGATGGCGAGGTATACCCCTGCCCCAAACTGGAGGTGAGCCTGGGAAATATAAGAAAGGAGAGTATAAGAGATATCTGGGAAAAAGCTGAGCTTCTTGAAAGGCTCAGAAGGCGTGAGTTTGACTGCCATACCTGCAGTTTTATAAATATATGCGGAGGCTGCAGGGCTGCAAGTTATGCTCAAGACAACCTTTTAGGAAGAGATCCACAATGTTGGTTGTGATAATATGGAAGAAAAAGAATTAAAAGTTGAACTTCTATGCAGAGGTGCAAAGGTTGCAGAGGAAGCCTGGGGATACTATAAGAGAAGTGCAGGCTTCCCTGTGAAGATAGGTAAGACTCTTGTCAGCGTACCATCTCTTGGAAAATACCAGAGGTACAGTTTTGTGGAAGGCACTCCATTTGAGATAAGGCTTGAGGCTTCAAAGTGGCTTCTTTACAGGGATGGAGAACCTGTAACAGAGCTAACAGTTGCAGATGTGCCTGAGTTCTATGAAAAAACTACAAGTGATGGAGTTAAAATGAAGAAGATCTTTCAGGTCTGCGGCTGGGACTGCCTTTTAACAGGCGTGGTTCAAAGCTGTTCCTTCCAGGGAAGTGGAACTGAGTGCAGATTCTGCGGCACTATCTACAACCCTGTTTATGAGGGCAGACTTGATAGAAAAACGCCCCAGCAGCTGGCAGAGGCTGCTAAGGCCGGGGCAGAGGAGGGAATGAAGCATATTGTGATAACCTCTGGAGTTATGCCTGGAAAAGATAGAGGGGCAAAGATTCTCCTTGATGCTGCTAAAAGGATTAAAGAAGAGGTTGATATTCCAGTTCAGGCTGAACTTGCTCCGCCTGAGGATATGAAGTACCTTGAGGATCTTCTTGAGTATGTTGACAGCGTCAGTATAAATGTCGAGACTCTGAATCAGGAGGTTAGGGAAAAAGCCTGCCCCGACAAGTCGAAGATACCCTATGAAGACTACTTCAAAGCCTGGAAGCTCAGCGAGGAGGTTCTTGGAGAGAATCAGGTTAACTCCTGGTATATTGCTGGCATAGGAGAGGAGAAGGAGTCCATTCTTAGCAATGTGGAGAGGCTTGCCAGCTCTGGTGTATTTCCCTTCCTGGTGCCTTTAAGACCCACCAGGGGCACAGGTTTTGAGAATGTGCCTTCTCCAGAGCCTGAGTTTATGAAGGAGATTAGCTCCAAGACTGCTGAGGTTGTGATGAGCTATGGCTTGAAACCTGAGAAGAATAAGGCTGGTTGCTTGAGATGCTCAGCCTGCAGCGCTGTAAGAGACTATGCTGGAAGGTAGAAAAGAAAAATGGGCTTCCGGTTATAAATCTCTGGCAGAGTTTTTAGCTTCAAAGCTTAAGGGAAGGGTTCTTGAGGCTGGCTCTGGCAGGGGGCAGCTCAGCCTTCCTCTTTTTTCTCTCGGCACTTTTGAGCTTTTCTGCATTGATTTATCAGTTGAAGGGTTGAAGATGCTCCGCTCTGGAGCTGAAGGGATAAGAGCTATTGGAGCGTCTTCCTGTGCCCTTCCCTTCAGAGAGGAAAGCTTTGACTTTATTGTTTCCAACTTTATGATAGACTGGCTTGATGAAACTGAACTGGAGAGGAGCTTTGAAGAGTTCTTCAGGGTTCTTAAGCCTCAGGGAGAGGCTGTAATTATGGATATTTACACCCGTGCTGATAAGCCTGAGAAGAGGATAAGTATAGAGCAGGCTTTTGAAGAGAACAATCTTGACCCAAGTGCCAGGCTCTGGAAGCCAGAGGAGGTCCTGGAGGTTGCTGAAAAAGCAGGTTTTGAAAGAGCCTCTCTGGAATATTTTGACTGGGGTATTAAATTTGACTATGAGGAGGCAAAGCTTCAGCTTGAGATGTGGGGTGCCAGAAAGGAGTTTATTGAGAGCAGAGATGAAATCCTGAGGAGCAGGGGTATGGAACTCTTTGACAGCTTTGTATTAACTCTGGTGAAACCATGAAAATTCTGGTAGTTGCTGGAATTCACGGCGATGAGCTCAACGGCATTGAGGCAGCAAAAAGGCTCAGGGATGAGGTTGAGGGCATAGAGGTTGTAGAGGTAGCGAATCCTCTGGCTTTCAATGCCAGAAGCAGAACTTATAAGGGTATTAATATGAACAGATGCTTCCCCGGGAAAAAAGATGGAAATGAGGTGGAAAAACTTGCCTATGAGCTTTTCCAGAAGGTTAAGGGTTTTGATGCTGTTGTGGACCTTCACTCTGGCAGCCCGGGGAGGCTCATGCTTCCCCATGTGAGAGTTAGAGTGGAAGATAAAAATTTAATAAAGTTTGCATCCCGCTCCTCTCTTCCTGTTGTGATTGAGAAACCTATTGAAGGAAGCCTTCAGACTGAAGCCTTCAGGCATGGTATTCCAGTGGCAACCCTTGAAGCTGGTGAAGGCGGAAGAGTTGAGGATAGCTATGTTGAGGCTCTAATGAAGGCAGCAAAAGAGATAATAGAGGGGAACTCTTCAGCACCAGGAGTTTACAGGAGAATAAAGCTCCTCTCACCGAAAAAAGGAGAAATAGACTACTTCATAAAAACAGGTAGTCATGTTAAGAAAGGCCAAATTATTGCTAAAGTGGGCGGTGCAGAGATGAAGTCTCCTTATTCCGGCATAGTTCTCGACATCAGAACTGTTGGCACGCTGGAGAAGGATGATGTAGTAGCTGGTATAGGTGTTAAATATGAGCCATGAAGAGTGCTATGAGCTTTTGAAGAAGGCAAGATATCTTGAGGCAGTGGAGTGCTACCAGAGGCTTATAGATGCTAACCCGAATGATGACAGAGCCTGGCTTATGAAGGCAGGTGCCTACAGGGCTATTGGGGAGTATGCAAAAGCTATGGAGTGCTATATTAAAGCTATTGAGATTAACCCTTTAAATGACGACCACTGGTATTTCAAGGGCAAGCTTCATTCCAGGATTGGTGAGCATAAAGAGGCTGAGGAATGCTTTTCAAAGGTTCTGGAGATAAATCCTCAGGATGAGTATGCCTGGATTGGCAGAGGAAAGGCCTTCAAGGGCATGGGAGAATATGAAAAAGCTTTAGAATGCTACAATAAAGCTACACAAATAAACTCAAGGAATGAGGACTCCTGGATGTTCATGGGCGAAGTTCTTGAGCTTATGGGCAGGTATAAAGAAGCTCTGGATAGCTACAGAAAAGTGCTGGAAATAAACCCTAAAAGCTATGAAGCAAAAAAGAAGGTTGAGAAGCTTGAACACAACTAAAAAGAAGATTTTAATTCAGAGTAAGGGTTTGAGAATACCATGGGAGATTGAGAAAGAGCTTAATGAGAAGTTTACTGGTGTTGAAAGCGACTATCCCAGCTTTTTTATTGGAGATACCCCTGTGGCTCTTCTCAACGGCTTTTATTCTGAAAGCTCGCCCTTTGAGATTGGAAGGTATAAAGAGGGTTATGGGATTTTTAAAGAGGGAGAGCTTTTCACAGAGGTGAGCTTTCTTCCAAAGAAGCCCTTTCTGGAGAGAAGGACTTCAAAGGGTACAGAGATGAAGAATATAGTCAAAATGGTGACCCCTGGCTTTCCAATTATATACCTCAACACTGGCTGCATGTACTGGGGGGAGAAGCAGTGCAAATTCTGCGTTGTTGGACATATTGACACCAAGAAAATTAAGGACCCCTATGAGGTGGCAGAGACAGTAGCGGCTGGCGTTGAGGAGGGAGCAATAAAAACTCATGTTGCTTTAACTTCTGGAGCTTTGCCAGGGGATAGAGGTCTGGAGCTTCTAGCTGAGACCACCAGCGCCATAAAGAGCCTTGTTGATATTCCTGTTTCAGTTAACCTGGAGCCTCCTGATGATATAGAAAAACTTTCTCTACTGGAGGATGCTGATTCTATTTATCTCAACCTTGAGGTTTACGACGAGGAGAAGAGAAGGGAGTTTCTCCCTGGAAAGAGCGAGTTCCCTGTGGAATACTACTATGATGTTTTTGAAGAATGCTTTGAGTTATTTGATGAAAATCAGGTGTGCTCTGTGCTTCTCGCAGGACTGGAGGAGGATGAAACCTATCTTAAGGGTGTTGAGGAACTTGCCTGCAGGGGCGTTCTTCCAGTGACAACGCCCTTTTACCCAGCATTGATGTCAAAGCTGAGCAGTGCCTCGCCTCCAGAGGCTGAGAGAATGGAGAGGATATACAGAAGGGCTGCAGAAATTATAAATGACTATGGCTTAGATCCCTTTAAGACTAAAGCTGGCTTTATGAGAGGTGGAGCCATCTTTGCATTAAAAGAGGTATGGAAGGAGATGTTTTCATGAGATGCGACCTTTGCGGAAAGCCTATTGCAATATATGAACTTTACCCGAGAAGCTACAGACTCTATATGTACCTATGCCACAACTGCAGAAAGGCGAGTCTTGCTCATCATTTCGATCTTGAGCTGGATATATATCATATAGAGGATGAAAGGCTTAAAGTCAGGAAGAAAGACAACCTTACTTTTGTTGAAGGTCTAGAGGTTGAGCCGAGGGTTTTTGGCTTCAAGATTGAGAAGGAAGGCAAGGCTGTGGTGGTGGGTGACAAAGAGTCTGCCCTTGGCGAACTTGCAATTCAGGGCAGCAAAGTGAGCTTTGCTCCCTACTCAGAAAGAGCAAGGAAGAGAATTTTAAGGCTTCTTTCCTCGGAGGAAATGAACGATGATGAGCTGGCTGAAAAGCTCTATGAGCTTCTGAGGGAAGCTGAATGATAGCAGAGATTAACAGGTATGTTAAGAGTGAAATTGAAAATCTAACAGAAGGACAGTATATTACACTTAAAGCCCTTATCCATGCAGGCTATAGAGGTGAAAGGGAAAAGATAGTAAATGAACTTATAAGGGCTTACGGTGGAGAATCTATAGTGGCCTCTGCACTCGTGGAAGATTTTACCCTGGAATTTAAAGGAAAAAAGGTAAGGTACTGGAGGATTATTCCCGAGTACTACAGAGCAGTGAGAAGAGTTATTTATGAGTAGCACACCCTCTACATATACCTCCTTCTTCAATATATGCCTTGAGTACAAGTTCGCCGCAGCTTTTGCAGTAGGTGTGCTCTAAGCTGGGGAAGGGCTCAGCCTTGAAGGGCTCTGCTTCTCTAAGTTCAAAAAGCTCTTGGTTGCTCTTAGCTTCTATTTCTCTGACTATCTCCCTGCCCCAATCCATGAGCCTCTTAGCAGCCTTCTTCCTCTCTTCGCCCATAGGCATATTCTTAATCCTTTCACCTTCTCTTCCATATTCAAGGCTATTCTCGAGAATTTCATTTTTAATTACAAGGCGGATAGATTTTCCTGTCTCAAGGTCGTAGAAGCTGGCAGCAAACTTACCGTAGGGTTTCAGGAAGAGAAGATTTTTTCCAAAAGTGGCTCCAGTTGCCACCTGAATTCCATCAGCCAGGCAGTTCTGGAACTCCACAACTGCAATGAACTTCATTCCAGCTTCTCTCTCCCTTCCAAGGAGTTCTAAGGCGTATTTACCCATTTTGTAGCCCAGTGCCACCATTGGGCATAGATGACCATGAAACTTCTGAGCCTCTTGAAACATAAATATACTTTTATTCCCTGCCGTCAAAAAGGATAATATGAAAGCAAGGCTCTACAGCTACTATCAGAGAAGAGCCTCCACCTATGAAGAGCTGGACTCTCCGGAAAGTATAGTGGGTGCAGTCAGAAGGCTCGGTATTGAGGACCACCTGGCTATTATTAAGCCGGAAGAAGGGGAGCTTGTTCTTGATGTGGGCACAGGCACAGGGCGGTTTCTCCCCTTTTTTCCCTCCTGCATAGGCGCTGACCTTTCTGAAAATATGCTGAAAAAGGCAAGGGTATATAAAAAGCCTCTTGTCAGGTGTGATGCCGAGCATTTGCCCTTCAGAGACAATACCTTTGACATAGTGCACAGTGCAGGCTTTCTTGGAATTTACAGGAGCAGGAAAATTATAGAGGAGTGCACAAGAGTGGCAAAAAAGGGAGGAAGAGTTTATATCAGCTTCCCTGCCATAAGGAGTGTGAGCGGTTTCTTTTTCAGAATTCTTGGAAAATTCAACTACAACCCCACCCTTCTTGATGAATGGTACACCCTGGGGGAAATTGAGGAACTCATGCCAGAAAACCTGAAACTTCTGAGAGTTTATAAGCTTGGCTTTGAGCCTCCCTTCCAGAGACTCTATAAGAATCTGGAGAGCAGAACTCTAGCAAAACTTTTTGTTCTGCTTGAGAGGAGACTTGTAAATTATAAAGCCTTTGATATTTTCAAGGCCAGATATCTTGTGGAAGCTGTTAAGTCCTGAAAAGTTAAAAAGGAATTAAAAGTAGAAGCTACCCTACCTGGATAGCATCTCATTCAGCTCTTTCTCCTGAATGTGGCCCTCAACTTTGATTTTAACCTTATCAACATCTTCAAGCCCTTCCAGCTTCTCCTTTATCTGCATGGAGAGCTGTACGCCCAGGGGGCAGAAGGGTGAGGAGGGCACAAAAATTAGAGATACTTCATTTCCTTCAACCTTCAGATCCTTGATTAGTCCCATTTCATAGACACTTGTACCTGTATGGGGGTCTATAATCTCTTTTAAAGCATTCACAACCTTCTCTTCCTCAACCATGACAACACCCAGTTAAACAATAAAAATTAACTTCTATCTCAATTTCCATGAGAGATTTTCTTATAGTTTAAATAATAAAAAAATTAACACTATAAAATTATTTTTTTCCATACTTCTCAATAAGCTCCCTGACCCCAATAACAAAGCCAAGAGCCATGCCTATAATCATCCCAGCCAGAGCACCAAGGTCGCCATACTTCCTCCCTGCATAGTATCCAAGTAGAGCCAGAACCACAACAGGAATAGCTAATTCAAGGCTTGCTCCAAGAGCAGAAAGAGCTTTGGCTATATCTTTATCTTCCAAATTTTATCACCAACATAGTGAAGATTCTCTATGCACTTCCCCCTGGTGTTCTGTTGAAATTCCTCATAATCCCACAGAGCAGTGCCAAGAGCAATGGGCTTTCTGTGACCCTCTTCAAGTATCACCACAGTGTCACTCTTCTTTATATCCTCGCTTACCTCCACAACACCGGGGCGCATTATATCTGCACCATTGGTCACAAAGGCTATTGCACCTCTATCCACCACAACATACCTCTCCTTAATCTCCCCCATTTCAAGAAGTGCCTTCAGTGTAGGAAAATACTCTCCTTCCCTCTCAAAGAAGTAGGGCGTTCCTCTGATGAGAATTAAACTGAAGTCTTCAGAAGTGGCAGCTATCTCCACCTTCTCCTTTTTGTCCAGAAGGTGTGCAAGCTCTCCAAAGTTTTCCTCTATTTCCTTCCTTATGGCAGCTATCTCTTTTTTTCTGGCAAATCGTCTGCCCTTGATTTCCATAAAAATAGCTTCTCCTGAGAATACAAAAACTTTTCTGAATAAGAAAAAAGAGAAGGTCAGGCCTTCAGCTTTCCTTCAAGATAGTCGGAGTAGCCCTGAAGGTCCATGAGCCCATGGCCCGAGAGGTTGAAAACTATAACCTTCTCCTCGCCAGTCTTCTTACATTCCCTGGCTTCATCTATAGCAGCCTTTATTGCATGGCTGCTCTCTGGCGCTGGAACAAGGCCCTCAACTCTTGAGAAGATCTTGCCTGCCTCAAAGGTTTCAAGCTGGTTATAGGCTACAGCATCAATCTTGTTCAACTTGTGAAGCAGGCACAGCGAGGGTGCATCGCCATGGTAGCGCAGACCACCCGCATGGATAGGAGAGGGTACAAAGTCGTGGCCAAGAGTGTACATCTTGAGAAGAGGAGTCATGCCTGCAGTGTCGCCAAAGTCGTACTCATACTTACCCTCTGTAAGAGTTGGGCAGGACTTGGGCTCAACGCCAAGGAAGTGCACTCCCTCAACTTCACCCCTGAGCTGCTTCCCCAGCAGGGGATAGGCAAAGCCTGCGAAGTTGCTGCCTCCGCCAACGCAGCCTATCATCACATCAGGGGTAACATCTATCTTCTCAAGCTGGAGAAGAAGTTCCTGGCCTATAATTGTCTGATGAAGAAGCACATGGTTGAGCACAGAGCCTAAAGCGTAGTTGGTGTTCTCATTCTTGGCAGCCATCTCTATGGCTTCACTAATAGCTATGCCCAGGCTACCGGGATGGTCTGGATTCTCAGCCAGTACCTTCCTTCCATATTCTGTGAGGTTTG
Organism: Candidatus Hydrothermarchaeota archaeon; assembly: GCA_964501105.1. GTDB lineage: Archaea > Hydrothermarchaeota > Hydrothermarchaeia > Hydrothermarchaeales > BMS3B > BMS3B. The sequence goes on from CAZCRG010000004.1 coordinate 35,149, forward strand.
AAGGTGAGGCCACAACATTGGCACCATAGAGTTCCATTATAATCCTTCTGTAGGGCTTCTGTCTGAAGCTTATTCCCACCATAAAAACCTGAACATCTATATTAAATAGGGCACCTGCAAGGCTCAGAGCAGTACCCCATTGCCCTGCACCAGTTTCTGTTGTGAGTCTCTCAATGCCCTCTTTAACATTGTAGTAAGCCTGAGCTATAGCAGTATTGGGCTTGTGGGAGCCTGCAAAGCTCACATCTTCTCTCTTATAGTATATCTTGGCTGGAGTATTCAGATAGCGCTCCAGGCGCCTGGCTCTGTAAAGGGGTGTGGGCCTGCCAATCTGGAAATATGCCTCTCTAACTTCCTCAGGAATGCGAATATACCTATCACTGGCCATCTCCTGCCTTATAAGCTCCTTGGGAAAAATAACCTCAAGCTCTTCAGGTTTAACGGGCTCCTTTGTGGCAGGATTCAGAGGCGGTGGTAACTCCTCTGGAAGGTCAGCCAGAATATTATACCATTTCTTGGGCATTTCATCAATATCAAGAAGAACTTTGGTCTCCTTCATTACTGTACCTCCTGAGAGGAATTAGTATTGAGGATATATAAATCTTTATATTTCTGGTTATTGTGGGTATAGTGGTCTGGTGGTTGTAGGCGAAGTTCAGAGAGAGGCGAGGAATTTGGGCATTGTGCCCAAAGCACGAAGCCAGATACTCGCTTGTTATCTGCTGTTGTCGGCATAGTAACCACAATAATTTTTCACTCCACAAATCATACATTTTGGATTATCCTCAAGACATATACCATCCTTCAAACCAAAAAATTTATCCTCTCCTTTCTGCCCATATTTTACAAAAATTATATCAATATATCTTATTGGATGACCTGTTGCCTGACTAAATTTTCGTCCTTGAATGACAGTTTTGAGATACTGTTTTTCGTTTTCAATTAGTCCTAATCTTTTAAAAATTCTCGTTATCACTCTGTCTGGTTTTATAACAGGCAATCCAATATCCATCATAAAGTGATAAACAGTAATGCCGCCTAAAAAAGCGAACTTATATTCAATTTCTTCTTTGAATATCATAAGATTTTCAAATGAATCGTTAGGTTCAAATGATTTTACATAGTCATCAAATGAACCATATTTAGATACAATTTCTTTGAAGGTTTTTGCATTTTCAATACATGCTTTAATTTTTTTATGGTTACGTATCATACTTGGGTTAGATAAAATCCGATGTATTTCATTTTCACCATAATTGGCAACAGTTTCATAATTTGGAAAATGCGATTTAATCGTATCCAATTTTTTTGTTACAGTTTCTGCTCTAAAGCCAGAATAAAAAATAACGGCAATCATTTTATTAAAATATTCACCGTCTGAGAGGCTTTGATCTTCGTAGTTTTTAAATTCACCAAAACGAGAATCAAATAGCTCTGTTGAAAGGGCGCTCACCTGTCGTAATGTAGTTTCTATCTGATTGAATATCTCTTTATACTTTTGCATTTTTCACACCGACAATTGTGCAGATAACGTTGAGC
>CAZCRG010000005.1:0-35095 GCA_964501105.1 Candidatus Hydrothermarchaeota archaeon
TCTATAAACTCATCTTTAGTCAAATCTTCAATAAGAGTATCTTTGAATAATTGATATAACCCATTTTCTCCTATTAATTTGCTTTTATAATTTCCTTTTCCATTTTCTAAAAATTCCTTAAGAAAATCTCTGAAAAGACGGGTTCTATCTGCTAGTAGTTTGGATAATTTTCCTGATTTTTTAATTTTTGTGGGAGAATAAAAAAAGAAACCTTTAAATAGATCAGAAATCTTTTGGACATTGTTTTTATCTAATTTTTTGTCTGTTAGATAAAATAAGAGGTGTCTATCTACAATTTTACCATTTCTAAAAAGTATGAATTCATTATAGTTTGTTAGAATAAGATTAGATATTACCTTTAAATATCTTCTTAATTGTTTTGAATCTTCTTTTCTTTGATTGATAATATCATCAAGGTTCGTTTCAATTGCTTTTGTTTCAATGTAACCTATACCTAATCCATTAACTTCCACCCTGAAGTCTGGTCTCCCACTTATACCGTGTTCTTTCTTGGGTTCTTGGATTATTTTTATTGATTCTTCTGGTTTTATTTTATTAAGCAAGTTTTCTAAATCGGTCCTTGGAGTATATTCTGTTCCATTTTCGTACTTATTTTTTATACATGTAAAATATTCTTGGAAGACATCTTCCAATTTTAACACCTAACTTTGAATTTTTAGGGAGAAATAGAGTTTATAGGGTCTTAACGTCCAGTGATACCCTTATGAGAAACTTCTCCCCGGATGGTATATCATTGCCTGATTTTGTAGAAAAACGTTTCGGTTTATTTGCTTTGTCGCACAAACCGAAAGTCTCAAATAACCACGGGTTGAATTTATTTATCTATGGACTGGAAAGAATACAACGAAAATCTGGTGAGAAGGGGGGAACTTTTACTGGACCTGGAGTTTCTCAAAACCTAGGACCAGGACATAAAGGAGATGAACAGAAAAAAGAGGGGCAGGCCTTACAGCTACCCGGACAGTTTTTTTAAGTTCCGGGGTATCATTCACGTTCTGTTTAATTTACCTTACATGCAGGCAGACTGAAGGTTTTATTAGAGGTTTAAACAAATTCCTGCCAAAGCTAAAAAGCAACCTTTAAATAAAACTTTGGATTATAAATATACCGGGGGCTGTGCGTTGCATTTCCTCAAGACACTGCAGAAGCCAAGGCCAAACACAAAGTAGGACTATATAGTTCCACTAAGCCTTATTGGGCTTCAGTTCCTAGTGATAAACTACGGGGCGATGAACCAGCTTGTTTTAGATCCAAGTACAGGTGGATATGTCCCTGTAAAACGTTCTCTGGCAGAAATTAAATGGTACATAATATTTGAGTTTTGCTATATCGTGCTTGTTGTTGCATCTGTAGCCTTTCTTACAAGACTGCAGAGACTTCTCTCTTTCATTTTAGTAGCTCCGGCTGTAGGCATATTAATTATTGCAGTAACCCCCTCCAAAAACCTCCATAAAACCCCTATCTTAAGGCATCAAGTGGCGAAGTTAAGTTCCTAAAATGAAGCTGATATAAAAGAGGGTAAAACTATAAAGGTTAGAAAAACTGGAGAACTGTGTAGGATACTTTTTTAAGTATAAATTAAAATTAACAAAGACATTCCAAGAAAAATGCATCAATCCCATCTGATTACTGGAAAACAATTTCTTTCAACTCGGCTGTTGAAGATATCTTTATCACACTCTGATTTTTGAACGACTTCTCATTGCTCCAAATTACTGCATTTTTAGCCAGAGCAAGAGCAAAATAAGGTATGTCTCTCCTATGTGGCGCAAGTTTTTCAGCTTTTTCAAAGTGCTCAGCATACTCTTTTTTGGGAACAATTTCTATTCTTTGAAAAATAGTATTCAAGACGAAGTCTATCTCAACTTCACTCAGTCCTGAGAACCTTGAAATTTTAGACTTCCTTTTTTCTATCTCTTCAAACACATAGTCAGGAGAGATAAGTTTAAATCCTCTGTCAGTTAGATTTTTTATCATCCGGAGAGTAAATCCTCTCGCAATTAGAGATGCAAATATCACCTCGGCATCCACAACGAGCCGCATTTATACACCGTGGTTCTCTGTAACACTCTCTTTGATTTCCAGAGCAAGCCTTCTCGCCATATCCTCACTTAACCTACTTTTTGCCACAATTTCCTGAGCAACAGACCATCTTATTTCTTCAAGAAACTTCTTCAAAACAGCTTCTATTGCTTTCTCGAAGTTCTCCTGCATTCCTTCAGGAACATCAACTTTTATCACAACCTCACCCATTTTAATCAGCCTCAATATTTTATAATTCAACCTTTATATAAAATTCCTTTTGCATGATTTCAGCATCAACATGTTCACACGACTCAAACCAAGACATATACAAATATATTATTTCTTACCTACAGCAATCCTTTGCAGGCTTTTTTTATTAAATCCACCTATGAAAACTGACACGCCATATAGAATGTACACCAAAAATCGCAAACTCTTCAGTAGAATTTAAAATTAACCTCTCAATAGCCTTTCTCTGTAGCTGGAGTTGGCTTGGATAAGATTGTTTTCCAGAAAGTGGTCCTTTATATCCTCTGCTCTCGAGGAAGTCATCTTTTTATACTCTCTTTCTGCCTCCTCTCTTGTAGCTTCTCTGTACTGGAGGTTGGTCACAAAAAGCTTCCTTATGGCAAGGCTTTCCTCCTCACTGAGAAATCCTGCAAGAGTTGAGTAGTGTTCCCTTATAGTTGCGGCGAGAGCCAAGCCCTCCCTGCTGAGCTTTAAAGCATCACTATCATGCTCAGTGCTCAATCCAAGGCATTCATCGTTGTGCTGCCTGAACTCTATCTTTCCCTGGCTCAGGTCTATTGTGGCGTAGTAGGGATAGAGCCTGCAGGTCATGGGCCTCGCGTCGTGAATAAAGCAGGAATTGGTGAGAGGATTAAAAAAGATGCACCTTCCTGAGTCCTGGAAGGTCTTGAGAACATAGTACTCAACAAAGAAGTGGCTTGAGTCAAAACTTCTACCCACTGAAAAGAAGAAGTCCTGAAGCTGGTTTCTGAAATCTTCAAGAAACTCAGAGTTTCCTATGAGCTCTGGCAAGCCTCCAAAGGTGGCATAATCCCAGGCAAACTCTTCAAAGTCCTCAGAGCTTTTGGAAGAAAGATATTCCTGAATTTTTGACACTTCCTGAAAGAAGAGCTTTATGCCTATACTCCTGCTTTCTCCGAAGCAGCATCTGCCGCAGCGCCGGCACTTAAAACCCTTATCAATGCTGTCGAAATTCAGAGTCAGTTCTCTCATGAGATTTCACCGGGGTTCTCCTTATACACACAGTAACAAGAATAATTATTGTGGTTGTTAAAGGAAGGTTAAGCAGTCACTACGAAAATTTTCAAGATGTTAGAGTAAAAGATAAACATGAGCGGCCGTAGTATAGCCTGGCTAGTACACGAGCCTGCCACGCTTGTAGCCCGGGTTCAAATCCCGGCGGCCGCATTCAATAACTAATTTTCCTGTAAGTTAGATTCATAAGTTAATAGAGAACTTCATACTTTTTATTACGTAAGATTTTTAAATTGAAAGGTCAATTAAAAACTTGCTCAGATACAGGCGGAAAGTATTTAAGTATTAAGTTGCTTAAATGCTTGGTGAGAAGTTTATCTCATTCATCAAAATAAAATTAATAAGTAAGCTGGATGGTGATATAATGATAGCAAGCACCAGCATGTCAGGAGATGAAAATAATAAATTAAATAAAATGGGGGAGGAGAGTGACATAACTCTATAGTAAGGAGAGATGTTTATGGCAACAGAGCAGGTCGAAAAAATAGTTAAAAAAATCAATGAGGATGCTGAGGCGGAAGCTTCAAAAATTCTCCAGGATGCCAGGGCTCAGGCTGAGGAGGTAAAAAAGGAGGCTGAAGCAGAAGCTGATGAGATTTATAAGGAAATTATTTCCAGGTATGAGAGAGAGGCAGAGCAGGAGAAGCAGAGAATTGTTGCCAATGCCAAGCTTAAGGCGAGGAAGGCTGTGCTTGATGCCAGAGAAGAGGTTATAAAGGCTGCTTTTGCTGAGGCTGAGAGGAAACTAAAAGAACTGCCAAAGAAAGAGTACAAGGAGATCCTCGAAAAGCTCATACTGGAAGCTGTTGAAGCAATTGGCGGCGATGAAGTTGTGCTTACAAGAAAAGAGGACTCAAGAACTATTAGTTCTACCCTGCTTAAGAAACTCTCTGAAGAGACAGGCTTCGAAATAACAAAAGCTAAGGAGCACATAACTGCTATAGGCGGCGTTGTGGTTAGAAGCAGTGATGGAAAAATTGAGGTAGATAATACCTTTGAGACAAGGTTAGAGAGGTTCAAAGACGACCTGAGGAGAGATGTGGCTGAAGTTCTTTTTGGCAGTTAAAGAGGTATAGATATGAAGATTAGTGTGGTTGCTGACTTTGATACAGTCACTGGCTTCCGTCTGGCAGGGGTAAGGGAAGCCTATGTGGTTGAGGCTCCAGAGGAGGCCTTTGAGAGGATAAAGGAGCTTATTAAGAAGGAAGACATAGGCATAGTGATTACTACAGAGAGAATTATGGAAAAGATAAGGCAGGAGGTTTCAGAGCTGCTGGAGGGCAAAAATTTTCCCCTTCTTGTGGAGGTGCCTGATAAGGGTGGTAAGATAGAGAAGAAGGTTGATCCCATTAATGAGCTTATAAAACGTGCTGTTGGAGTTGAAATTAAAGTTTAGGAGGTGAAAAGGTGGTAGAAGGAAAGATAATAAAGGTCGCAGGTCCTGTTATAAAGGCTGAAGGAATGCGCGGAAGTATGATGTATGAAGTGGTAAGAGTTGGCAATGAGAGGCTCATGGGTGAGATTATCCAGCTTGAAGGTGATGTAGCCACAATTCAGGTTTATGAGGAGACTGCAGGTATCAAGCCAGGAGAGCCTGTTATTGGTACTGGAGCTCAGCTCAGTGTTGAACTCGGTCCTGGCATATTGAAGCAGATATACGATGGAGTGCAGCGCCCCCTGGAAGTGATTAGAAAGGAAAGTGGTACCTTTATTGCTCGAGGTGTTGAGGTTCCCAGCCTTGACAGGGATAAGAAGTGGGAGTTTACACCCCTTGTGAAAGTTGGTGACAAGGTTGAAGGTGGAGACTTCCTCGGCGAGGTGCCTGAGACTGAGCTTATCACCCATAAGATAATGGTTCCTCCAGGTATAAGCGGGGAAGTTGTGGAAATAGCAGATAAGGGCAACTATACCATTGAGGAGGTAATTGCAAAAATAAAAACTGAAAGGGGTGTAGAAGAGGTTAAGATGTACCAGAAGTGGCCTGTGAGAATTGCCAGGCCAATAAAGAAGAAGCTGGACCCTGAGGCACCTCTTATCTCAGGTCAGAGAATTCTTGACACCTTCTTCCCTGTAGCCAAGGGCGGTACTGCTGCTATACCCGGTCCTTTTGGTGCTGGAAAGACTGTGACCCAGCACCAGCTTGCCAAGTGGTGCGACGCCGAAATTATAGTTTACGTGGGGTGTGGAGAGCGTGGAAATGAGATGACTGAAGTGCTTGAGGAGTTCCCCCACCTAATAGACCCCAACTCTGGCAAGCCTCTTATGGAAAGAACTATTCTCATTGCCAATACATCAAATATGCCTGTCGCAGCTAGAGATGCCAGTGTTTACACTGGAATTACTCTTGGAGAGTACTTCAGGGATATGGGCTACAATGTGGCTCTCATGGCAGACTCAACTTCAAGATGGGCAGAAGCTATGAGAGAGATTTCAGGAAGACTTGAGGAGATGCCCGGTGAAGAGGGCTACCCGGCTTACCTTGCCTCAAGACTTGCCAACTTCTATGAGAGGGCAGGAAGAGTGGCGACTATTGGAAGTGAGGATAGGGAAGGCTCTCTCACTGTTGTAGGTGCTGTCTCACCTCCTGGTGGCGACTTTTCAGAGCCAGTTACCCAGAACACTCTTAGAATTACAAAGGTATTCTGGGCTCTCGATGCCAGCCTTGCAGACAGAAGGCACTTCCCTGCTATTAACTGGTTGAGAAGCTACTCCCTTTACCTTGACACAGTCAGAGGCTGGTGGGAGAAGACAGTAAATGAGAAGTGGTATGATCTAAGAGCAAAGGCTATGGCACTTCTCCAGAAAGAGGCTGAGCTTCAGGAGATTGTGCAGCTTGTAGGTCCTGATGCTCTGCCTGAGAAGGAGAGGGTTGCTCTCGAAGGAGCAAGGATTATAAGAGAGGATTTCCTCCAGCAGAATGCTTTCCACGATGTTGATACTTACTGCAGTGTTGCAAAGCAGTTCAAAATGCTTGAAGTTATGCTGGAGTTCTATGACCTTGCCAATGATGCAGTTAATAGAGGTGCTTCAGCCAAGTCTATTGCTGATATGAGTGTGAGAGATGACCTGGCAAGGCTGAAGTATGTGGAAGAGGAGAAGATTGACGAAACTATAGAGAAAATCAGGTCAAAGATGAAGGCTGAATTTGAAGAGCTTATCGCCAAGGTGGTGGCATAAATGGCTGCACAGATTAGAGAGTACACCTCTGTTACAGGCGTTGCAGGACCTCTTATGATTGTGGAAGGTGTCGAGGGCGTTGCCTACGGCGAGATTGTGGAGATTGAAACACCTCAGGGAGAGAAGAGAAGAGGTCAGGTACTTGAAGCTTATGAGGGCAAAGCTGTGGTTCAGGTTTTTGAAGGAACAGGTGGCATAGACACCAAGGGTACAAAGGTGAGATTCACAGGCTCTACCTTAAAGCTGGGCGTCAGCATGGACATGCTGGGCAGAATCTTTGACGGCACAGGCAAGCCCATAGATGGCGGTCCTGAAATAATCCCTGAGAAGGAGCTGGATATCCACGGCGAGCCCATGAACCCTGCTTCAAGAGAGTTTCCAAGAGACTTCATTCAGACAGGTATCTCAACTATAGATGGAATGAATACTCTTGTGAGGGGCCAGAAGCTTCCAATTTTCTCAGGTTCTGGTCTGCCCCACAACGAGCTTGCTGCTCAGATAGCAAGGCAGGCTAAAGTGCTTGGGGAGGAGGAAGAGTTCGCCGTGGTCTTTGGAGCTATGGGTATTACCTATGAGGAAGCAAGCTTCTTCATGCGCGATTTTGAGCGTACTGGCGCACTTGAGAAGGTTACTGCCTTCCTGAACCTTGCCAACGACCCTGCCATAGAGAGGATTATTACTCCAAGAATGGTTCTCACCACTGCAGAGTACTTCGCCTATGAGAAGGATATGCACGTTCTGGTAATCCTTACAGACCTGACAAACTACTGTGAGGCTCTCAGAGAGATTGCTGCAGCTCGTGGTGAGGTGCCTGGAAGGAGAGGTTACCCTGGCTACATGTACACTGACTTGGCAACTATGTATGAAAGAGCTGGAAGGGCAGTTGGCGCTAAAGGTTCTATAACCCAGATGCCCATCTTGACCATGCCAGATGACGATATTACTCATCCAATTCCTGACCTGACAGGCTACATAACTGAGGGTCAGATTGTGCTTTCCAGAGAGCTTCACAGGAAGGGCATATATCCGCCTGTGGACGTTCTTCCAAGCCTCTCAAGGCTCATGAAGGGCGGAATAGGTGAGGGAAAAACAAGAGAGGACCATGCCAATGTTAGCGACCAGCTCTACAGCGCCTATGCTGAAGGCAGAGATTTGAGAGACCTCGTTGCTGTGGTGGGCGAAGAGGCTCTTACTGAAAAGGACAGGAAATATCTTGAGTTTGCTGACAGATTTGAGAGGGAGTTTGTTACTCAGAGTAAGGATGAAGACAGGGATATCTTCAGAACTCTTGAGATTGGCTGGGACCTTCTGAGCATTCTGCCAGAGAGGGAACTCAAGAGAATCAAGGAAGACTACATCAAGAAATATCATCCCAATTATGCCCAGGAGAAGTAGCCTATGGCGGAGCTGATTGAGGGCGTAAATCCGACCCGAATGGAGCTTCTCAAGCTCAAGACCAAGGTTAAGCTGGCAAAAAAAGGGCATAGACTGCTCAAGGAGAAAAGAGATGCTCTGATAGTGGAGTTCTTCAATATCCTTGAGGAGGCTCGAGGAATCAGGAAAAGGGCTGAGAGGGCTCTCGTAGAAGCCTTCAGGGCCCTCATTCTTGCTCAGGCAACTCTTGGTGTGGTGAAGGTTGCAGAGGTAAGTCTTGCTGTGAAGGAGACTCCAGAGGTAAGTACAGTTACAAGGAGTATAATGGGCGTAAGAGTTCCAGTGCTGGAGATGGAAGCTGAGAAGAGAAGTATCATGGAGAGAGGCTACAGCTTAAGTGATACCAACTATATGCTGGACGAGGCTGCTGAGAAGTTCGAGGAGGCTCTCGCTGCTGTTGTGGAGCTGGCAGAAGTGGAGAGCAGCATAAAGCTTCTCTCTCAGGAAATTGAAAGTACAAAGCGCAGGGTTAATGCTCTGGAGAATATTGTGTTACCGAGGCTTGAAGCTACAGTGAAGTATATCAGGATGCGCCTTGATGAGATGGAGAGAGAGAACTTCTTTAAGCTCAAGAGAATAAAGGCGGCGCAGCAGAAGAAAGAGGTTGAAGCAGAGGCAGCGGCGTAGGCTCTCACAGGAAGGGGAGCCCTTTTCTTTCTATAACTTTTCAGCTTTTATTTTATATCAAAACCCGGGATATGTGCCTTACCGGAGCATTTCCTGCAGAGCATCTTTTTCAAGCATTCTCTTTTAGGGGTAGTTCACTGTGACGAAACTAAGTTTGAATCTATGTGAATTGCTAATTAAAAATTGCAGCAGTCAATTGAATTGAAATCTCTATTGGTGAGGGGTAAAAATTATATCCTCCCTGTAAGTATTCTTCTCATGCTTCGCAAGCTCAGAGTAATCCTTGAGATGATAAAGATTGAGCACACCCTCTTTGCCATGCCCTTTCTTTACTCGGGAGCAGTTCTTGCTTCAGAGGGGCTTCCTTCTCTTTATGTTCTCTTCTGGATAACTCTGGGTCTATTCTCAGCCAGAACTGCTGCCATGAGCCTGAACAGGCTCATAGATAGAGAGATAGACGCTCTGAATCCCAGGACAAGGGACAGGGCTCTTGTAACAGGTGAGATAACTCCAAATGAGGTTAAGGTCATAATTGCTCTTTCTCTTCTAATCCTGCTGCTGTGTGCAGCAATGCTCAATGAGCTGACTCTGAAGCTCTATCCTCTGGCAGTGGCAATAATCTGGCTCTATCCCTACACAAAGCGCTTCACCTGGCTTTCTCATGTGGCTCTGGGCTTAGCTCTGAGTATAGCTCCTGCAGGAGCTTATGCTGCTGTGAGAGCAACTCTTGACCCTCCTGCTGTTATCCTTGCTTTGGCAGTTGTAGCCTGGGTTGCTGGCTTTGATATTATCTATGCCCTTCAGGATATTGAGTTTGATAGGAAGCACAGGCTCTTTTCAATACCTGCCAGATTTGGAGTGAGAAAAGCTTTAAAAATCTCAAGTTTCTTCCACCTCCTCATGGTTTTCTTCCTATTTACACTCTACTTTATCTCACCTCTTGGCAGCCTTTATCTCCTTGGAGTGGGTGTTATCTCTTTACTTCTTGTTTATGAGCACCGCATTCTCACTCCTGAAAATCTCTCAAAGGTTGGAGTAGCCTTTTTCAACATAAATGCCGCCATAAGCTTTATACTCTTTTTATCAATAGTTCTTGACATTTTTTATTAGTCATACCGGTAAAATTATGGTAAAGTTAAGGAAAGTGCAATCATCAATGCCAGTAGATAAGTTTAATAATGCCTGAGCTTAAACAGATTATAGGGAAATGAATATGAAAACTGCTGAGGAAATAGTGGAAATATTAAAGGAGCACAAGGAAGAACTGGAAAGAAGGTATGGTGTAAAGGAGATAGGAATTTTTGGCTCCTATGTTAGGAAGGAAGCAAAGGAAGAGAGTGATGTGGACATACTTGTGGAGTTCTCAGACTATGCTGAGCTTGATCTGTTTAAGCTTGTGGAGTTGAGGGAGTTTCTGAGGGAGCTTATAGGTGTAAAGGTTGATTTAGTGCTCAAGAGTGGACTGAAGCCTGGGATTGGCAAGCAAATTTTAAGAGAGGTGGTTTATGTTTGAAGCGTATCGTTAGCGATTATGTTCGTGACATTGTAGATGCTATGGAGAAAGCAGTGAAATTTACCTATGGGATGACCTTTAAGGATTTCATAGAAGATGACAAAACTGTTTATGCTGTTTTTAAGTCTATTGAAATTATTGGTGAAGCTGCCAAGAAAGTTCCACAAGATGTAAGACAGAAGTATCCTGATATCCCATGGAGGGAAATCACAGGAATGCGAGATATTCTGGTTCATCAGTATTTTGGCGTGGATTTGATGATAGTGTGGAAGACTGTAAAGGAGAGAATACCACCTGTTAAGCCTCTCTTTGAGAAAATGTTGAAAGACCTGGAAAGGGAAGGGCTATGAGTAAAGCCTTAAAGAAAAATCTGGTTGAGAAGAAGTTCCTAAGTGTAAATGGACCATAACCCATGCCAGAAAGCTGGAAGGGAATAAAGCTGGGAGAAGTTGTAGATATTATAAAATTTTCAGTTTGTCCTCTAAAAAATTTTCCTTAAAAAGAGGTAGCGTTTCAACAATCGTATCAATCATAGCAACTTTGCAACTTTTTATAGGAACGGGGCAAAGGTGCTTCATCAAGAGCGAAAAGGTACTTGTTTTAATCTCTTTCTAAACTCATAGATGTTACCTTTCTTTTTTACTATAGAATGCGTGTACTCGGTATAGATGTGCTTTCGGGAAGTATAAACTCAAAAAGTATGCCAAGATACTCTGTTGTGCTTTTTGAAGATGGCGAGGTTGTATTAAAGGAGGAGCTGGACTACAGGAGGCTTATGAACTTTATCTTTATGGTCAAGCCAGATTTTCTGGGCGTTGACAACATCTTTGAACTTTTTACAAAGAAAAGGGTAAGAAACTTCTTTTTGAGGTTGCCTGAAAAAACAAAAGTGCTTCAGGTCAATGGAGCACCCGAGAGGCAGGAGCCCCTTCATGTTGTGGCAAGAAGGCATGGGATTGCAATAACTTCTAGGGCAGGTTCCATGGAAGAGGCAGAAGCCTGTGCAAGACTGGCAAGTTTGGGTGTTGGCCATCTTGTGGAGCTTTTTGAAGATACCACCAAAATAATTGTGAGCAGGGCAAGAAGTATGACAAGAGGGGGGCAGAGTAAGGATCGCTACAGGAGAAAGGTACACAACCTTGTAGCTCTAAATGTCAAAATAATAGAGCAGGAGCTTAAAGAGCTTGGAGTTGAGTATTCTCTTGAGACAAGAAAAGCTGACTCTGGCCTGGCAAGGGGCGTTTTTCATGTTAAGGCACCACGTTCAGAGCTTAAAGGTATAAAGAGCACCCGTGGCCCTGATGTGCAGATTAAAGTTTTACCAGTTGAAAAGCAGAAGCTCAGCTTTAAGCCCCTACGAGCAAAGGAGGAGATTGTTATTCTGGGGGTTGACCCTGGTACAACAACTTCAATAGCTGCAATTGACCTTGATGGCAGGGCTGTAGAGGTTATAAGCCAGAAGGAATTTTCTCTTGAGGGAGCACTTCTCTACGCAAGAAAGTTCAGAAAGGTGGCTGTAGTTGCCACAGACGTTTCTCCAGCCCCGAGGTTTGTTGCAAAACTTGCTTCAAAGCTCAATGCACCCCTTTTTGTTCCAGCTGCTTCTCTTACCCTTGAAGAGAAGAGAAAACTTGTTGAGGGCGAGCTGAAGAACTTCTTCTCCAATCCCCATGAGAGAGACTCTCTTGCTGCAGCAGTAAAAGCCTATAAGGCTTACAGGAACAGAATATCGAAGCTTAGAAGGAGGCTTAAGGAGAGGAATCTGAGCCACCTCTTTGATGAAGCCCTTGTTAGAGTTCTGAGAGGGGAGAGTCTTGAAATTGCTCTTGATTCCCTTCTCATCAGAGAAAGGGAGAAGCCTGAGAAGGTGAAGCAGGAAGTTAGGGCTCCAAGGGATGAGCAGGCAGGTATAATTAAAACTTTGAGGGAGGAGATAAAGCAGCTCAGAGCAATTATTGAGGAGAAAGATAGGGAGATTGAGGAAAAGGATAGAGTAATCAAGGCCTTAAAGGTTAAGGTGAAGTATCTATCCTCAGACCTGGGCTACAGGGCGAGAAAGGAGAGAGAAATTAAAATCAGGGAGTCAAAAATCAGCTATCTCAGCAGAAAATTAATAGAGGAGAAGAAGCTAAGGGAGAGAATTCAGAAGGAGCTCAACGAGGCAAAAAAGGCAAACCTCCTGAAAAGCAGAAGGGAGTTTGCCCTCATAAGGGTTGTTGAGAAGTTTAACCTTGAGGAGGTTCTCAGGTTAGTCTCTCTTAATGCAGAGAAGGGAGAAGTTTTCTACTTCAGGGATTCCAGCGGTGCAGGAAAGAGTGCTGCTGAGAAGCTTCTGGAACTTGAACCCAGGGCAATTATTGCTGAGAGGGGCAAGATGTCCCACCTGGCCAAGGAGATTCTATTAACTCTACCGGTGATTTCTCCCGGGGATATAGAGTTGAGCTTTATTGACAGCTTTGCTATTGCTGAAAAGGAAAAACTTGAAGAGCTCATCTCAAGGGAGGAGGAAAAGATAAAAATAAAAATTGCAGAGAGGGAAAAAGAAAAGCTGGAAAGTCTTATAAATAGATATAGAGAGGAGAGAAAGCTCCTTCTTAAGACTTAGAAGGTGGTGAGCTTTCCCTCAATAAAGAGGTCAGTAATCTTTGTTATATTTGCCAGGTGCTCGTCCATCAGGCTTTCAATGTCACTGCTGTATTTTTTGTAACTCTCACCCTCTTCCATTATTAGCTGGACACTGGCAGCTTTTGGAAGGTCTATGGGCTGGCCTATCTGGGACAGAAGTCTGACATAAACCTCCTTGGCTGGAACCTCCTTGGCTATATCTTCTGCCATAATTTTAGCTAAAAGGTTATAGATTTTACCCACGTGGTTCACAGGATTTTTGCCTGCTGCGGCTTCCATACTCATATGCCTGTAGGGTGTAATTAATCCATTAACTCTATTTCCTCTTCCAACGCTTCCATCGTCGCCCATCTCAGTTGATGTTCCAGTGACAGTGAGATAGACCACTCCTCTATCGTAGTCATCACCAGTATTGATATTAACTTCAACCTCTCTGGAGGTTATCTTTGAGGCTAAATCTTCCACCTCTCCTCTGATATCTCCTATAACGCTTATATAATGGTCCAGGTCTGGGATATACTTGGCCACCATGGCCATGGAGATTGTTAAGGTGATTTTATCCTCCTCTCTCAGGCCCATAACCTTAATATCTTCTCCACTCTCAGGATACTTCTTTTTAAAGCTGTCGCTGTTGAGCATTTTCTCAGTCTCAAGACAGAGCTTCTCAACGTCGCTCAGAGGGGCATAGCCCACGCCGAAGCTTGTGTCGTTGGAAAGAGGTACAGCCTCACGTCGCCTGAAAACATCAACAAGGTCAACACTGCCACGTCCTATCCTTGAGTCTATGATCACATCTCTATCAGCATCCAGATTCCTTACAGCTTCTCTGAGGTACTCTCTTGCTGCCTGGATAGCTATCTTGTGCACAGGAATTATCTTGTCTTCAGCCACATCTGTGGCTCTTCCTGAAAGGAGTATATAAATTGGAGTAAGAATTTCGCCTCCTCCAAAGCTGACATCTGCTCTTCCGCCTACAAGCTCTATCTGGTCTGTGTTGTGGTGGAGTATAACGCCTACGCGCTCCTTATACTCTCTGCACAGGGCTCTGCTTATACTGTCAGCTATTCCATCAGCCAGACTATCAGGGTGTCCTATGCCCTTCCTTTCAGCAACCTCTACCTTCTGCTCTTCTACGGGAGTTCTTGTAATTTCTTCGACAATAATATTCCTTTTCAATGGAATTCCTCCAGCAAGTTCATTCATTCTTTTGATATAAAACTCTTTTCTGGGGCTCTATGGTTAGTGCAACTTTGCCGTCTTTAAATACTCTTACTATACCTCCACTCTGGCTCACAGTAATCCCAACTGAATCTACTATTGCTGTTATAGCAGCGACAGCAGCATGTCTTGCGCCAAGCCCCTGAGGCAGTTCTGTACTTCCTGTATCAACATTTATATAAACTCCTGCCGAGTGGATAATCCCATCTCTGGAAATCACAAAGACTCCATCCAGCTGGGCGAGTTCCTTTACTGTCTCTTTTATTCTTGGTGAAGTAATTGCCCTGTCTTCCAGGCTGTGGCCTTCAAAAGGGTTGAGTATAATCTGCTTTGAGCGCTTCATTACCTCCTTCTCGTCGCCAATAATAAAGGCTGTACCTATACTTCTTCCTTCCCTGCCCTCTCTTCCAATCTCTATGGCAATTTCAAGCACTGCCTGAAAGACCTCCGGCTTTACATTTATATTGCGCAGAAACTCATAGAGGGAGAGGTCAAGAGTCTCTCTGTCCACAGGGTAGAAAAAGAGTGAGTTAGCCTCCTGAGCGGGAGTTGAGCCCAGGGCGATAATTTTGTCTCCCTCAGAGAGATAACCCATTTCAAGGGCAACAACAAGAGCCTCCTTGAGAGTTGAGATTACATTTCTACCTCGATAGGAGAGTTTAATGACAGGCTTTCCCTGAATTAAAAGTTCTCTGTAAATCTCCTTTGAGGGAGTTGCCACAATCACATTAATTTCAGGTTTTAGACCTTCAAGAGCTTTGAGACTCTCTCCAGTTTCAGTGAGGAGTAAAAGGGAAGAAGCTGAAGTTTCATTAGCTATCTTCAGGCTGTGCTTAACAAATACCTCAATATGGTTCATTATAGCTAGTTTTCTGTCGGCACCATATAAAAGTTAGCCTCTCAGGGCAATCTTAACCTTCTCAGCCATGGCATTGAAGGCCTCATCGCTAATATTCAAAACATCCACCTTTTTGAGCTCAACAACTATACCTCTTTCAAGAAACCTCTCATATCTGGGGCAGGTGGTTATAAGGCTCTTACCAAGGTCTGTTGTCATGCCGAGAGTTCTTGCCCTTTTGGCCACCTCTCTTGGATTACCGCAGAGCAGCCCCACTGCTATTCCTCTGCTCTTCTGAAAGAGAGCCTCAGGAAGCTCCTCCTTGATAATTCTGGCGCCTCTGTATAATCTTTCAAGGATTGCAGGCGCTGTCTTGATCTCCTCAAGCAGGCCACTGGCAAATACTGGAGAAACCCTTGAAGCTCTTATTATCTCCTTTGCCCTGCTCAACCCTCTGCCGCCTATGAAGCCCCCTGAAGTGAGATTCAATATCTTGGGCGCTCCTGTGGAGCACACCACTATGTCAGCCTTTCCCGAGAAGCTGTCGCTAAAGGCTCCTGATATGTCCTCTATGGTGAGAACTTCCCTCTCCCTGCAAATCTTAACAATCTCCTCCACAGGCTGGTCAGCCAGGTAGCCTGCCGAAGAGGAGAAGAGGAAGGCTTCTGGCTTAAACTCCTTCAGGGCATCTTCAAGCTCTTCAGGATTTATAAGTCCTAAATCTGTTTTTACCTCAAAAACCTTTCTTCCCAGAAGTCCTGGCAGAGTTTTAAAGCCCTTCCATCCCCCCTGATCAGGAATTAAAATCTTTTCGCCAGCCATTGAAACTGCAGCAAGAATGGCAGCATTGCCGCTGGAGACAAGCTTCACTTCTTTCTTTAAAGCTTCAGACAGTGCTTTTTCTGCCTCCTTTACCTGAGGATGCTCTTCGGCAGCTTCAGCCTCTTCTCCCAGCCTCAAGGCAGCTTCTGCCATGGCTTCTCTTGCCTTCAAGCTGGGCCTTCTGTGCCTGAACATGGTTATTCCTTTTTTATTCTAATAATTGAAATAAATAGTTACCCTTGGCTCAGGAGCTATGCCTGGGAAGCTGAGTATAGTGGGCATAGGCCCTGGGGGTGAGGAGCACCTCACAGCCAGAGCCAGAGAATTAATTGAAAAGAGTAATGTTGTAGTGGGGTATACAAGTTATATAAAGCTCATAGAAGAGCTTCTCGAGGGCAAGGAGGTTTTAGCCTCTGGCATGAGGCAGGAGATTGAGAGGGCTGAAAAGGCATTATCTCTGGCGTCAGAGGGGAAAAAGGTTGTAATTGTGAGCTCAGGCGATGCTGGAGTGTATGGAATGGCAAGTCCTGTTCTGGAGCTTATGGCCAGGAAGAAGCTTGAGATTGATGTGGAAGTTATCCCGGGAGTGACCTCTGCTCTGGCTGCCTCTGCCCTTCTTGGTGCACCTCTGGGCCATGACTTTGCTGTAATCAGCCTGAGCGACCTTCTAACCCCCTGGGAGGTTATTGAAAAACGCCTTCATGCTGCTGGAGCCGGAGATTTTGTTGTGGCACTCTACAACCCAAGAAGTAAGAAGAGAATTAAGCAGATAGCTCTTGCCAGGGATATTCTGTTAAAGTACAGAAGCGAGGCCACGCCTGTAGGCATAGTTGCAGGAGCCTACAGGGAGAACCAGAGGGTTGAGATAACAACTCTCGGGGAGATGCTAGCAGGGGAGATTGATATGCTCACAACAGTGGTGATTGGGAATTCTCAGAGCTTTGTCTACAAAAACTGGATAATTACTCCTCGAGGCTACAGGGTTGAAAAAAATGATAATGCTTCTGGGAGGAACCATTGAGGGCAGAGAGATAGCAGCCCTGCTGGAAGAAAAGGGCTACTCCTTTTTTGTTACTGTAGCCACTGAATTTGGAGAGTCTCTTCTCGGTAAAGCTGAGGTTCTGAAGGGGAGGCTCAACCAGGAGGAGATGCTGGAGGTGATTGAAAGTAGAAAGGTGAAGCTGGTAATAGATGCAACCCATCCCTTTGCTCTGGAGGCGAGCAGGAATGCCATTAATGCAGCAGCTACAGCTGGAGTTGAATATGTACGCTATGAAAGGGAGAGCTTTCTTCCAGAAAATGCAACTTATGTTTCCAGCCTTAAAGAAGCGGGGGAGCTTTCCCGATCTTATTCTACTATCTTCTACACTGCTGGAAGTAAGGGACTAAGGGAGTTTCTGTCAGCTCTTGGAGAGGGAAAGAGAGTTGTGGTCAGAGTTATTCCCAGCCCGGAGATTATATCTGAGGTGGAAGCTCTGGGTATCAAAAGGGAAGATATTGTGGCAATAAAGGGGCCCTTCTCAAGAGAGATGAATAGAGTTCTCTTCTCAGACTTTGGTGCTGATGTGGTTGTATCCAAGGAGAGCGGAGAGAGGGGTGGTTTGAAGGAGAAGGCTCAGGCTTGCAGTGACCTTGGAATCCCCCTGATAGTTGTAAGAAGGCCAAGGCTGGAGTATCCGAGAGTGGTGGAAAACTATTCAGAGCTTTTAAAGCTCATTAAAGAAATCCTTTAATGTGGTTAGGGTTTTTTTGCTTGGTATGAGATTTCTGCTTATTCTTCTCCTGCTCTCACCTTTAGTCCATGCTCAGAGCAGCGTTATCTTTGAGAAGAGTCTGGATAAGAGTGTTGTTTCTGTGGGAGAGCCTGTGAAGGTCACTCTCTACATTAAGAATACAGGTACAGAGGTGCTCAGGGATGTGGAGATTGAAGACAGGGTGGCACTGCCCAACTTCAACTACAATTATATGAACTTTCTGAGTGCTCTTTCTCCCGGAGAAGAGGTTCCCTTTGCCTACAGCATAATACCTCTGAAGGAGGGAAACTACACTCTTGAGCCTGCTTCTCTGAGCTTCTATGACCCAGTGGCAAAGAAGAGAGTGACTGTAAAAAGTGAGCCTCTCCTTCTGGTGGTGGTTGAGAGGCCACAGAACAACTTAAGCTCCCAGAACCAGAGCTTTGGTGAATTTACAAATGAGACCAATGAGACAAGGCTCTACTATGTTAAGAAGAAGAGGGGTATTGGCCTGGGCGATATTGCCAAGTATTCTTTTCTGGGTTTTCTTCTTGCCCTGCCCTTTGCCTATCTTGTTTACAGGTATTCTAAGAGGCGAGGTAAGGAGGTAGCTCAGAAGTATGAGAGCAAGGTTATAGAGCCCGTGAGAGATGACTTCCTCACCAGAGCCAAGAAGCTCTACTACTCTGGGAGAGTTGAGGAGGCCTTTGAGCTTATATCCAGGAAGATAAAGAGTTTTCTGGCAGAGAAGTACTCACTTAAAGAGAGTTCCACCCTGAGGGAGATTCTCAGGGAGGTTGAGAAGGATGGCTCTCTCAGTGAAAGGGACAGGGAAGCTCTCAAGAGCAACCTCATGCTTGTGGAGAAGGCAGCCTTTGCTGGCTACAAACCAGAGCCAGAGGAGTTCCAGCAGCTAATTTTCTGTATGAGTAGAGTTTTGAGGGAGAGGTGGGGTTTTGACACAGGAGAAGGAGCTGAAAAATGAAGTCGCCTTATCTGGGAAAAATCAATTTAAGATGGTGTACAGAGTGCAACCTTCCTGTCCTGGGAAAGAGGTGCTCAGTCTGCGGCAGTGAAACTGAAGATGTTTCGATTTCTCCTCCTGGTGATGTGAGGCCTGCCTTTTCCAGCGATATTGAGCTTATAAATTCCACCACTCTTAGAGAATTTGGCTCTCCTCTAATTGACCCCAGTAAGATATGCCTCCTGAACAAGAGCTCAGGCTTTGACCGCTTCGATGAGGTTATTCAGGATGGGAGAGTCCTTGGAAGCCTCTACTACGACCTCGAGAAGAGAGATTTTTCCTTTCTCCCCTCCCTTGAAGGAGCTTCAAGACTCTACTCCAGCTCTCAAAAGAAGTATGTGGAGGTTAAGGAGGAGGTTCTTGAATTTCTGGAGAGAGGCAGTGTTCTTATGCCAGGGGTTGAGAGCTTTGATGAAAGTATTGAGGCCGGGGACAATGTAATTGTGGTATCAAAGGGTAGAGTGGTGGGCGTTGGCAGAGCCAGATTTTCAGGGAAAGAGGCAAGAGAAAGAAAGAAGGGTATGTTTGTTAAGTTGAGGAAGTTTTCACGAAATTTTGAGAGCAGGGTGCTTTCAGGGAGGGGAACTCTTGAGAAAGCTCTTGAAGCTAACTATGAAGTTATTGAGAGCTATGAAAGGGAAGCTCAGGAGTTCATAAAGAGCACTGCAGAGGGGAATAAACTTCCAGTGGTGGTTGCCTTCTCAGGTGGTAAAGACAGCCTGGCAACCCTCCTGCTGGTGGATAAAGTTATTGAGGATTACAGGGTGATTTTCACCAACACTGGCATAGAGTTTCCGGAAACTCTGGAGGCAGTAAAAAGGCTTGTGCCACGGGATAAGCTTCTCCTGGCAGAGGCAGGTGAGAGATTCTTTAAGGGGATTGAAGTCTTTGGCTTCCCGGCAAGAGATTACAGGTGGTGCTGCAAGGTTATCAAGCTGGGACCAACGGCTAAGGTGATCAAGGAGAACTTTCCAGAGGGTTGCCTCAGCTTTATAGGTCAGAGGCGCTATGAATCAGAGGTAAGGTCGAGAAGTAACAGGGTATGGAGAAATCCCTGGCTTCCCTTTCAGCTGGCAGCCTCGCCAATACAGAACTGGACAGCTCTTCACGTATGGCTCTATCTCATTAAGGAAGGTGTTGAGATCAACAGATTGTATTATATGGGCTTTGAGAGAATTGGCTGCTGGGCCTGTCCCGGGAGTGAGGTGGCAGAGCTGGAGCTTGTGAAGGAGATTCACGGAGAACTTTATTCAAAGCTGGAGGAAAATCTTCTGAAGGAGTACTCCAGAGAAGAGGCTGAGCTTGGTTTCTGGAGGTGGCGCTCTCTGCCAAGGGGCCAGAGGCAAATGGCGGAGAAGCTTGGCATAAGGGTGAAGAGGAAGGAGAGAAGCTATACTTTAAAGTACTCAGAGGAGCAGGGCAAAATAAGAGTAAAATTGCCAGAGATTAAGGACTGGGAGAGCTTTGTCAATATGCTTTCAGCTCTGGGAGAGGTTGAGAAGGGTGAAGGTTATGCCAGGGTTAGGGGTGTAAAAATTTTCAGTAACTCAATAGCTGAAGTCACAGGCTCAAGAAAGTTCAGGAAGACTCTTGAGAGAATAATAGAAGCCAAGGAGAGAGCAGAGCTGTGTCTTGGCTGCGGCGTATGCTTAGCTCAGTGCAGAAACAATGCAATAGAGGTTGAAGGAAAGGCGAGAATTCTCAATAACTGCAGCCATTGCTCAGCCTGCCATGACAGGTGTCCTGTGGTTAAATACAGGAGGAGAAGGCTTGTACTCGAGAAAAGCTAGGGGGCTTTCCAAAAATTTTATAAATGACACTGTAGTTAATAGTGAAGAGATTAATCCTTATTATATAATTTCCTTTCTGGAGGTATTTAATGGCAAGAGCTGTAAGGAAAAGGCGAATGGTAGATACCTGGAAGACAAAGAAGTGGTATAATATTCTCGCTCCTAAAATGTTTGAAGAGGTAAAGATAGGTGAGACTCTGGCAAACTCCCCTGAAAATCTTATTGGAAGAGTTATTGAAGTGACTATGAAGGATATTACAGGTGACTTCACAAAGCAGCACATAAAGCTCAAGTTCCAGATTGTTGATGTTAGAGGGGAGAATGCCTACACAGTTTTCAAGGGACAGAGGCTTTCAAGGGAGTACCTGAGGAGCCAGATAAGAAGAAAGAACACAAAGGTTGAAGGAATATTAGATGTGGTTACAAAGGACAACCACAAGATTAGAGTTAAGGTTATTGCTTTGGGCTACGGCAGGGCTCAGACTTCCCAGGAGAAGAAAATCAGAGCCCTCCTCGTGGATATGGTGAAAAACTTCGCTCAGGAGAAGACTCTGGACGAGTTTGTTCAGGATTCTGTGAACGGTAAGATACCTTCTGAGATTTACAGGAGTGCCAACAAGATATATCCTCTGAAGAGAGTAGAGATAAGGAAGATAAAATATCTCTCAGAAGTTCAGCCTGCTATAACTGAAGAGCAGTTAGCTGCTGCCCAGGCCTGAAGTAAACAAAACCTCGCCCAGAGGTTTTTCCCATGTATTTGGTTTTGGGCGTATGTACACTCTTAGGCCTTTTCATATATAGGAGAGGAATTCTCGACGCCAGGGGCACTTTTGTAGCCTCCCTTATGGGTTTCCTTGTTTACTACTTTTCAGGAAGTTTAGCCTGGCTTGCTCTGCTCTTTATCTTCCTCTTTGTTTCCTTCATTGCCACAAAGTATAAATTTAGAGTTAAGAGGGAGCTCAAAGTTGCTGAAGGAAAAAGCGGGCGTAGGAGTGCTGTGAATGTTCTTGCCAATGGTCTTGTCTTTACTGCCTTTGCTTTTCTCTTCTACTTTGAAAAGTCTGAGATTTTTAAGGCAGGCTATCTTGCAGCTTTAGCTACAGTAACAGGAGATACTCTGTCCTCTGAACTTGGTGTGCTGAGCAGAAGTAGACCGGTGCTAATTACCAATTTTAAGAAAGTTCTCCCAGGTACAGACGGTGGCATTACTCTGACTGGCGAGATGGCAGGCATTTTAGGTGCTGTGCTCATAGCCTTTTCAGCCTGGCTCCTTGGCGTCTCAAGTCTTGAGTTTGCTCTCGCCTCCTGTCTTGTGGGCGGCTTCTTTGGCTTCAACTTTGACAGTCTTCTGGGTGCAGTTTTTGAGCGTAAAGGCTTAATGGGCAATGCATCTGTAAATCTAATCTCAAGTATTGCAGGCTCAATAGCCGGGATAGCTGCAATTTCTATGGCAACTCCTGCTTTTTGATTACTCCAAAAGCTTCTCTTTAAGCATTCTCTCCGCCAGGCTTAAAGCCTCTTCCACTTTCTCTTTATTTCTACCTGCACCCTGGGCGAACTCGGGCTTACCTCCTCCGCCTCCTCCGAGAAGCTTTGCCACCTCTCTCACAACTTCAGCCATATTTAGCTTTAGCTTCTCTCCCCTTGAGCCCACAACAGAAACCTTATCATCAAGGCCGAGAAGAAGAACAGCCTTATTCTCCTCAGCAAGGCTCCTGGCTGTTTTAATGCACTCCTCCAGATCAGCCTCTATAGATGCTACGAGATACTGGGCACTGTTAATTTTCTTGAAGGAGTCCTTTAAGCCTGCTTTCTTAAGCCTTGCAATCTCATCCTTGAGCTTCTGTATTTCCTTTCTCTGCTCCTTCCACTCCCTGAAGAACCTTTTAACAGTCTCCGGGAGCTGCTCAGGGTTGACACTCAGAACCTCAGAGGCTTCCTTGAGGAGCTTTTCTCTGTTCTTGATATATCTGAAGGCAGCCTTGCCTGCTGCAAACTCCAGCCTCACAACACCATCTTGGATCTTTGTGGAGCCTATAACTTTGATAAGCCTTGCTTCTGAGGTGTTCTTGAGGTGAGTGCCGCCGCAGGCTTCAATATCAATGTCATCTATCTTTATTACCCTTATCTCCATCCCTGGTACTGCTCCACCCTGGTAGAGTCTGAAGCCATACTTTGCTTCAGCTATATTGCGCTTCAGAATGTAACTCTCCACAGGAATAGCTTCAGCTATAATCTCATTGGCTCTCTCCTCAATAGCATCAAGCTGCTCCTGAGTTAGAGATTCGTAGTGAGTTATATCCAGTCTGGCCTTTTCAGTGGTCTTCTCTGCTCCTGCCTGCCAGATATGTTCGCCGAGAATTTCTCTTGCTGCACCATTTATGATATGCGTGGCTGTGTGGTGCTGGGCAAGCTGAATTCTCCTCTCGGCATCTATTTTTCCAGCTACAGTATCTCCCTCTTTGAAGTTTATTCCCTCAACTCTGTGTATAACCACACTACCCTGCTTGAAGACATCAGTAACTCTGGCACTATTGAGGTAGCCCCTGTCACTTGCTTGACCGCCAGAGGTGGGGTAAAAGGCAGTTTTATCAAGAATCACATATTTATTGTCAATAATTTTGAGCACTTTAGCTTCAAATTCTAAAAGAAGGTAGTCCTGGTAGTATAGAATCTCAGTTTTTGGAATTCCTTCAAGGTCGAACTCTTTGAATTTCTTCTTCTCCTCCAGAACCCTGCTCTTCTCATGCCTATCTGCCAGGCGTATGTAGAAGTCCTCGGGAATTTCTATACTTAGCCCCTGACTTGTCAGCATCTCGGGGCTTATGCCCTGGGAGTCGTAGAGGTTAATTAAATCTTCGGAGGTTACTTTCTTACTTTTCAGCCTCTTTATTATTCTCTTAGCTTTTTCTCTTGTGTCTCTATACTTCCTCTCCTCCACAGCCAGAATCTCCTCCACTTCGCTCAGATGCTCCATAAGCTCTGGATACTGGGGCTCTAGATATTCTGCATGCCACTGGCAAATTTCAGAGAGCTCCAGTTCCCAGGAGTACTTGTTTATAAAGTCAAGGCTTCTTCGAAGGAGTACTCTGAGGTTGTAGCCTCCTCCAGCATTGCTGGGAAGTACGCCATCGCTGAGAGCTACAAGGAGGCTCCTGGTATGGTCAGCTATGGAGTATAAAGCTGCCAGAGGCAGAACCTTGGCTTTGAGTTCCTTAACTTCTAATCCCAGTTTTTTTGCTATATTCTCCCAGACACTCTCTATATCGCTTCTCTCATCTATGTTGAGGAGACCTGAGTAGGGCAGAAATTCCTTGAGAATGCTCTGCTCGGGCTTGAGTGAGGTTGCCCTGTAGAGCTTCTTCATGGCAGAGCCAAAGACCACCTCATAGCTTGTGCTTGTGGCATGGGTGAACCACGCAGGGCGCTCCTGCCCCATGCCCATATCCAGAACCTTAATATCCAGCTCCTTCAGGCTCCCACTTCTTATGTCGTACTGCATATAAACCTGATTTCCTATCTCAAGGCCTCTAGAGAAGAACTCTATACTGGGGCCAAGATTTCCTCCTCCAGCCCATGCATCTTCATGAAACTGAATCTCCTCTTTGGGTATCTTCATACCTTCAGTGAGCCATAAGTATATATGCCTCAGATAGTCTTCGGGTTTGTAATTATCTTTAGGTTCAAAGGCGTGCTGTCCTATCATGACAAAGCCTGTGTAGTGCCTTCCTGTGATTCCAACATTGTCGATATCATTAAACCTCAAGCAGAACTGGGGCACCACAAGAGGATTTGCTGGAGGCTCTATCTCGCCCCTCACCACATAGGGCTGGAAGTCGTATATACTGGCCTGAACAAAGTCAGTATCATCTCTCCAGCGAGCAGCAACAGGGTAGCGCTCTATGGGCGTATAGCCAAGCTTTGAAAAGAAGCCTGAGAACTTTTCCCAGGTCTGAATGAAGTCCATTTTTTCTCTGGCTGGAGTGTCGCCTATGAAGGTGTAGCCACCACTGCACTCAGGTTCGCCGCAAACTTCACGCTCAGGCGAAGCAGTCCAGAAGTAGTTGCCGCAATTTTTGCAGCGCTTTCTTGTGAAACCTTCTTCAATTAAGGTCTTTACTGGATAATACTTCTCAGGCTGCTGCTGTGCCTTCTTCTTGAAATCTGCCTTCATCTTCTTTTCGAATTCCATCCCATTTTCATAGGCTTGAAGAGTTATAAATTTTTTGTAGAGGTGGTGTGGTTATGCTTTTCAGAGGTTATTTTATATTGTCTCATCTGCCCGATAAATTAACTGATTTCGGCTGAATCGGGTTTAAACAAAAATCTTATAAATCATCTTTGCAAAGTAGGTTTAGTGAGATGGGATCTGGATGAAAATTAAAGTTAATCCTGCTCATAACAAAAGGTTGTATAGAAATTTTTCAAGCTTTTTTGTTGCTCTACTGGTAATTTTTATGGTTATGGCAGTTGCAGGGTGTGGTGGAGGAGGTCAAAAGGAGGGACCCGAGTGGAGAACAAAGGAATGAAATAAAGGGCAAGTATCAAAAGAGGCGGTGAGGAGTGAGGCCAGAAACCCTTGCAATAATTCTGTTGTTAGTATGTGGATGTGCCACAGAATCACAAATCTCTGAGCCAGCTACGCCTACACCAGAACAGCCTATGGAAAAAAGTATCGAAACCCCATCGGAAAGGTTAATCTTCCAATATCCAGAGAATTATCCGCAAATCATCAAAAAGAAGGAAGTTGTGCCTTCAGATGAATCATTAAGAAATTGGGAAAACTTTACATCTCTATATGGTGGGAGATGGGAAATAGAGTGGGACGAGTATAGGGATGCTCCTCAGTATATCCGAGGAAATTATCCGATAGGTCATTTTGGTGTCTCAGAGCTCATGATAAACATCTCTAGAGAATTTTTGGAAAATCACACAGATTTATTTAAAATTAATACATCCTCATTGGTTTTCACTAGGGTTACAGGAGATTATAGTTCGGCAACCGTTTTCTTCCAACAATATTACAAAGGAATTCCGGTATATTTCTCCAAAGGTACGGTATGGTTCAATAAGGAAAAGAGGTCCATCGAAGCCCTTTCTTTGAGATACATCCCAGATATCAACATTTCAACGAATCCTACTATTTCCAAGGAGGAAGCCATAGGCATTGCAAGCTCGAACTATGATTCACCTATGCCTCAATATGAACCCAAAAATATCCACGAACTCACCATTCTCGGTGTGTATCCAATAATTGAAAATGAGAGCATTCAATGCCACTTAACTTGGAAGATACCATTTCACTGGAAGACTTATTATATTGATGCCTATGATGGAAGCATACTCTCAATAGGTCAAAACGTAATGGCTAGTTAAATTTATGAGCCCGCCGTGTGCCCTGCTCCCTAACACCCCCGTCACTGCCCTGGCAATTAAGCCAATCGTTTAATTCCTTTGACTTTATCGAAATCACTATCAAAGGAAAGGATGTTTTTGATTTTCTTGGATTTCATCACAAGGACGGTGACAGCATCAGCCACTGAGAGGACCCCATCGTATTTCAGATAGATATCCATAGCCCTGTCCAGCAGATCAACATTCACAAAAACTAAATCGCAATTGTCCTGCATGTACTCATAGAGGGCTATTCCCGCCTTACCCCCGCCCCGGGCCCCCACCACGGTTACGCTTTCAGAAATTATGAGGTCAGTGACAACCAAATGGGCGTCTGTATTTTCTGAGATTTCCCTGGCCCTTTCATGCCACTGGTCCTTCCGATCGGCTATGGCTATGAAATAGGACGAGTCCGCAAAAATCAAAGCTCTCCCCTCTGGGCCTTCTTCTTGGAGACCACGGCGTCGCCCCCCACGGAAATCATGCCTGTTATATCCTTCAGAGTTTTCCTTTTTCTTGGTTTCACTACCACTTCTCCGCCTTTCTCTTCCCATTCCAGGCTGTCCCCAGGCTCAAGGCCCAGCTTTTTCCTGATCTCCCTAGGCACAACAGTCTGGAACCCTTTTGAAATCTTTGTTTTCATGATAATCCTCCTCACTTTGAGGGAATAATGTTCACAATGAAATAGATTATTGTGTCGAAAACTTCAGATGTCTCAGCTACCAAATTATCATGAACACCCAGATTTGGTGGGTAGGGAGGAATGGGAATCTGACTTTTAACTCTTTATTCCGTTGAATATTATTGACCATCCGATGTGATCTCCTTTTTCTGACTTTAATAAGATTTGGTTGATTCTACACCTACAAAAGAATAACTTCTCAATTTCAACAATCGCCGAACCCAAAAAATCTTTAATCATAGCTGTATGCCACCTTCGTGTG
Source organism: Candidatus Hydrothermarchaeota archaeon (assembly GCA_964501105.1). GTDB lineage: Archaea > Hydrothermarchaeota > Hydrothermarchaeia > Hydrothermarchaeales > BMS3B > BMS3B. Next base: position 26,470 of record CAZCRG010000005.1, read on the forward strand.
TGGCTCAAAGCAATACCCATCCTCTTTTACAGAACCCTGTCACGTATTCCTGCAGTCAACCTCTTTAGGCCAGAAGCACACTGAGCTACTATCAAGAGGGCATTGAATCTCTAGAAGTCTCTATTTAGCTCTCTATCAGCATCTCTTGCTCCCTGAGTGTTCTTAACTATCAGGGGCGCATCTATCCCAAGGAAAACCTCTCCTTTTTCCTCAAGGAAATCTACAATATCTTCAAGGCTCTTTAAAGCTGCAACCTCCACTCTACTCCCCTTTATTACTGCAATACCACTGTAGTTTTTCTCAGCCCAGGCAAGATCAATTCCAGCGAAGTACACAGCTCAGGAAAGCTTTATAACCTTTAAAAAAGAAATCTTATCTAATGATAAAAGAACTGCTTTCATCAGAAGAGGGCCAGGTGAGCCTGGAGTTCATCCTTCTTGTGGGTGGCGTTCTTGTGGCAGCCCTCACCATAATAGGTATTAGGGAGTCTTTGAGGTATCTGGGCAATGTTACCTCAAGCTGGGTAGAGCAGGAAAGGAACCTGAGCATTCAGAAGGTCACCAGGTGACAATATTTTTTTTCTTGTTATTAACCAGATTATTTTTTAAAAGATTAAAAGAGGTTTAGTATGAAGCGAGAAGTTCTTTTTATTGCCCTTGCCTTCCTGTTGCTGCTTTCAGGATGCACCTCTGAAAAGAAAGAGTATGTCAGTGCTCCAGAAGGTAGAGTTCAGGACTTTGAGCCAGAGGTTCCAGAGTACAAGATAAATGAGATACTCATTAATGCAAGAAGGCTTGACAATCAGTTTGTTGCCACCAGTGGGGTGGTTGAGGAAACAGTTTCAACTCAGAGCTACACCTATGCAAAAATAAAGGACGGCACTGGTGAGATATGGGTTGCAGGCCCCAGAACAGAGCTCAAACCAGGGGATAAGGTTGAGCTTTATGGTGCCATGGTGCTTCTGAACTTTAATGCTCCAGCTCTGAATAAGACTCTTGATGTGCTTTTGATGGCTCAGAGCTTTACCTCAGGGGAGCCCTATTCCTTCCACGGTACACCTTCGGGAAGTGAGGCACCCCCAGTTAATATTTCAGTGGAGAAGCTTGAAGATGGCTACACCATTGGCGAGATTTTAACTAATAGTGAAAAGCTTGCAGGCGGTGAGGTTAAGTTTAGAGCTGTAATAACAAAGGTACTGCCAGATATAATGGACAAAACCTGGATACATCTTCAGGACGGGACATCCAGTAATACCACTGGTGAAAATGACATAACTGTTACCTACTCGGGCAGCGAGGAATTTAAAGTGGGCGATGTTGTTGTTGTGAAGGGAGAGCTCAAGACCAATGTTGACATAGGCTCGGGCTACTTCTTCAGAGTCCTCATAGAGGATGCAGATATCCAGAAAGAGTGACCCCCTCAAATTTTTCTTTATTTTTTTAGTTCAACCCACACCAGTAGACAGGTGGTTTATAGGGTTTTTAGACTGAAATCAACTTTCACTTTATAGTCGGGTTTCATAAAATTACCAGGAGTAATTACAAAATACAAATAATATTTATGTTGGTAATCTAAGGAGTTATAGTTGCGAGAGGAAATCAGGTGGGCAGCTCGGCAATTTTGCTTGTGTGTTCTGACACTTTCCTTCGTTATGAAGTGAAAGTGGAAAGATAGCACAGCATTAAAGTTTGGGCTGTGGACTCAAAGGGCAATGCCCGGGGAATGTAACAATTCCTTTGAGGCGTGTCTTAGAGTTCTGAGCCGCCTGACCTCAATTCGCTATTTTTCTATTCTCCTCTTTACTTCCCTGTAAAATTGGAGTACATCGCCGAGGTCTCTTCTGAATCTATCTTTATCCATTATTTCTTTTGTCTCTGCATCCCAGAAGCGGCAGGTGTCTGGACTTATCTCGTCAGCAAGAACCAGGTTGCCTTCAGTGTCGTAGCCAAATTCAAGCTTGAAGTCCACAAGAATTATCCCCTTCTCGAGAAGAAACTCTCTGAGAATTTCATTCGCCTTGAGTGTTATCCTCTTCATCTCCTTAAGCTCATCCTCAGAGCTAACAAGGCCCAGAGCAAGAGCTATATCTTCATTGATCATGGGGTCGTGGTATTCATCACTCTTGAGACCAAACTCAACCACTGGTGGCGAGAGCTCCTGCCCATCCCTGAAGGGATACCTTCTAACAAGGCTGCCTGTGGCGATATTTCTGCATATCACCTCAACTTTAATAATCTCAACCTTCTTGGCAATATGCTTGTTGGGCTCCTCAAAACTTATAAAATGAGTTGGTATGCCTTCATTCCTGAGAAGCTCCATGAATTTTGCAGATATCTCGGCGTTGAGTTTACCCTTTCCTGCTTTGGTATCCTTTTTTTCTCCATCGCCGGCAGTAATATCATCTCTGAACTCTATAACCACTCTATTCTCATCAAGCTCATACACATTCTTTGCCTTTCCCTTGTAGATAAGTTTCATTTTATCACCCAAAATCCTCTAACCTGAGTTCATTGAAATGCTCTGAATAGTACTCTTCCAGACTCCTTATGGCAATCTCACCCTTCTTAATACTCTCTATTGCCCTGCAGGCTGCTTCAGCAGCTGCAAGGGTTGTTATGTAGGGTATTTTGAGCTCCACAGCATACCTCCTTATGTAGAAGCCATCGCTGTAGGGCACTTTCCCTGCTGTGGGAGTATTTATTATCAGGTCAATCTCACGATTGAGCATCAGGTCTAAGACATTTGGCCTGCTGCCCTCGCTGACCTTCCTCACGAGTTTTGCTGGTATCCCCTTCTCTGCCAGGCATTTTAGTGTGCCGTCTGTGGCAAGTATAGTGAATCCAAGCTCTTTGAGCCTTTTTGCTATTTCTGCTATATCCTTGCGGTGCCTCTTGGCAACACTTATAAACACCTTTCCTTCAGTTGGCAGAGTATTACCTGCTGCAATCTGAGCCTTGTAGTAGGCCCTGCCGAAGTCAAAATCTATCCCCATGACTTCGCCTGTGCTCTTCATCTCAGGTCCAAGTACAGGGTCAACGCCTGGAAGCTTCAGGAAGGGAAAGACAGCTTCCTTCACAGCCACATGCCTTATCTTCCTCTCACCAATAAAGCCAAGCTCTCTGAGCTTTTTGCCCAGCATAACCTTGGTGGCAAGCTTGGCTAAAGGTACGCCAATTGCTTTGCTCACATAGGGCACAGTTCTTGAAGCCCTGGGATTTGCCTCAAGCACATAAACCTCACCGTCTTTGACTGCATACTGCACATTAAGGAGGCCCTTAACTCTCAGCTCTCTCGCCAGCTTTATAGTGTAATCTTTAATTCTTCCTATTACATCTCTGCCAATATTCTGGGGTGGGAGTACGCAGGCACTATCTCCAGAGTGCACGCCAGCATGCTCAATATGTTCCATAATTCCGCCAATAAAAACATCCTCGCCGTCGCTTACAGCATCCACATCTATCTCAATGGCATTTTCGAGGAACTTGTCCACAAGAACAGGGTGCTCCTCACTGACCTCAATGGCCTCCTGCATATACCTTTCAAGCTGAGACTCATCATATACTATCTCCATGGCTCTTCCGCCCAGGACATAGCTGGGCCTCACCAGCACAGGATAGCCAATTCTCTCTGCAATCTCCTTGGCACCCTCTACACTGGTTGCAGTACCATAGTCAGCCTGAGGTATTCCAAGCTTTTTGAGCACCTCTGTGAACCTTTCCCTGTCCTCTGCTCTGTCTATATCTTCTGGCGAGGTGCCCAGGATATTGATACCCTTTTTAGCCAGAGGCATAGCGAGGTTAAGAGGTGTCTGTCCACCAAACTGCACTATTACCCCGTGGACATCCTCCTTTTCAATTATCTCAAGAACATCTTCCAGAGTTATGGGCTCAAAGTAGAGCCTGTCGCTGGTGTCATAGTCAGTGGAAACAGTTTCGGGGTTATTATTTACTATAATGCTCTCAATACCCTCTTCGCGAAGAGCCAGAGATGCATGGACACAGCAGTAGTCAAACTCTATACCCTGAGCAATTCTTATGGGCCCTCCGCCTATAATCATAACCTTCTTTCCTTTGCCGGGTTTAACCTCATGGACACTCTCATAGGTGGAGTAATAGTAGGGCGTCTTTGCCTCAAATTCGGCAGCGCAGGTGTCCACCATTTTAAAGGCTGGGGTAAGGCTGAGCTTCTTTCTTTTCTTTCTGATCTGCTCCTCTTTCCCTTTAAGAAGGTAAGCAATCTGAAAATCGCTGAAGCCAAGGATTTTTGCTTCCTTGAGGAGCTTCTCAGGTACTGTTTCCAGGGTATATTCTGAGAGAGTCCTCTCCATCTTCAGTATATTATCAATTTTGTGAATAAAGAAGGGTGAAATCTTTGTGAGCTCCACAATTCTTTCAACAGGCATTCCTGCTCTCAGGGCGTCATAAATGTAGAATATTCTCTTATCAGTGGGGTTTGCAAGTTCCTTTTCAATCTTCTTCAGGTCAGTTTCATAGATTCTGCCATCGCAGCATAAACCATAACGCTTTATGTCCAGACTCCTTATGGCCTTCTGAAGGCTCTCCTCAAAGGTTCTGCCTATGGCCATAACCTCGCCAGTGCTTTTCATTTGCGTACCTATGAGCTTGTCAGCTTCTCTGAACTTGTCAAAGGGCCACCTTGGAATCTTTGTGACAATATAGTCCAGAGCAGGCTCAAAGCTGGCAGGTGTTTCCTTTGTGACGTCGTTGGGAATCTCATCAAGAGTCAGGCCAACTGCAATCTTTGCAGAGATCTTTGCTATGGGGTAGCCTGTGGCTTTACTGGCAAGAGCAGAGCTTCTTGAAACCCTTGGATTAACCTCTATAACCTGATATTCCCACTTTTCAGGATTAACTGCAAACTGAATATTGCAGCCGCCAGCAATTTTGAGAGCCCTTATTATCTTCAGAGCAGCACTTCTAAGAATCTGATGCTCCCTGTCGCTCAGTGTCTGAGCTGGAGCAACAACTATACTCTCTCCTGTGTGAATCCCCATGGGGTCAATATTCTCCATGTTGCAGATTGTGATGCAGTTGTCTCTTGTATCACGCATAACCTCGTACTCGTACTCATACCATCCAAGGAGAGATTTCTCAATGAGGACCTGATTTACCATGCTTGCCTTTAAGCCACGTGAAGCTATCTCTTCCAGCTCTCTTCTGTTGTAAGCCACGCCTCCTCCTGTTCCACCTAAGGTGTAGGCAGGTCTTATTATCACAGGGTAGCCAATCTTCTCTGCAGCTTCTACAGCTTCTTCGAGGCTCTCCACAGCATAGCTCTCCGGGATGGGCTCGCCTATCTCCCTCATAAAGGAGGCAAAAAGGTCTCTATCTTCAGCCCTCTTTATTGTCTCGACGTTTGTTCCCAGAACCTCCACGCCATACTTCTCAAAAACTCCAGCTTCAGCAAGCTGGGCAGTTAAGTTCAAACCAGTCTGCCCGCCCATTGTTCCAAGGAATCCATCTGGTCTCTCCTTTTCTATTATCCTTGCTACAATCTCTGGAGTTAAAGGCTCAAGGTATATTTTATCTGCAATCTCACTGTCAGTCTGGATTGTGGCAGGATTTGAATTGACAAGTATGACCTCATAGCCCTCTGCTCTCAGGGACTTGCAGGCCTGGCTGCCTGAATAGTCAAATTCAGCAGCCTGACCTATAATTATGGGCCCTGAGCCTATAACCATTATCTTCTTAATATCATCTCTTTTTGGCATAGCTATGCACCATCTCAGCAAAAACATCAAATATGTACTCTGTATCCTTTGGTCCCGGGCTTGCTTCAGGATGGAACTGGGTTGTTATTATGGGCAGACTTTTATGTTTTAGGCCCTCGCAGGTGCCATCATTGAGGTTAATAAGAGTTTGCTCAAAGTCTGTGCCTTCCAGGCTTTCAGTGCTCACACCAAAGCCATGATTCTGGGAGGTTATATAAACTCTTCCTGAGCTCAAATCCTTCACAGGCTGGTTTGCACCGCGATGGCCAAACTTTAGCTTGAAGGTTTCAGCTCCTGAAGCTAATGCGAGCATCTGGTGCCCAAGGCAGATGCCAAATATGGGAATCTCCTGATTCATGAGCTCTTTAATTGTATCTATAACATAGGGTGCCTGAACTGGATCACCAGGTCCTGGAGAAATTAGTATGCCCTCTGGCTCCAGATCAAGGATTTCCTTTGCCTTTGAAAAGGCAGGAACAACGCTGACTGAGAAGCCTCTTTTTAAAAGGTTGTCCCTTATGCTCCACTTCATTCCGCAGTCTATTACAACCACTCTCTCCTCCCCGGTGCCATAGTGAAGAATCTCCTGAGTGGTAACCTCTCTTACTAAATCTCTCTCCTCATAGGGCTTCTGAGCAAGAGACTTCTCCATAAGCTCCTGCACATCTATATCTTCAGTGCTTGTCTTCAATGCCCCCTGAATTACGCCATACTTCCTTAGCTTTATTGTCAGGGCTCTTGTATCCACGCCAGCTATCCCGGGGATTCCATGCTCTCTGAGAAATTCATCAAGAGTTTCAAAACTGTCCCTGTGGCTGGGTATAGGGCAGTTTTCTCTTACAACAAAGCCCTCCACCTTTATTCTGTCGCTCTCATAGTCTTCAGTGTTTATACCATAGTTGCCCACCAGGGGATAGGTCAGTGTGAGAATCTGGCCCTTATAGCTGGGGTCTGTTAAAGCCTCCTGGTAGCCAGTCATACTTGTTGAAAAAACCACCTCACCGTAGACTTCAGCTTCAGCCCCAAAGCCAGTTCCTTCTATTACAGTACCGTCATTTAGCACGAGTAATGCTTTCATTGAAATCTCTTGTGGTTAAGTGTTTCAATGATATAAGCTTTGTGTATTGATGTGGAATATAATAACAACAATTAAGATAAATGGGACAATTATGTACTTATTGAAACATATAGTTCAGGTTGTGAAAAAATGAATATAACAAGGGCAACCTATGAGGCAGTATCTGAGTATCCCTACATAGAGAGCTACCTGTCAAGGAAACTTGTGAACTACAGGGCCCTGGCAAGAGAGCTGAGACCAAGAGTTGCTGCCAAACTTGGTAGAGAGGTCAATCTTCAGAGCATAGTAACTGCCCTCAGAAGACTGCCTTTTTCTGAAGAAAGCAGGAGAGAGCCAGTGGATGAAATTCTCTCCAGAAGCGAGATAAGCCTTCGCTATGACCTTGCTCTGATTACTGTATCTCTATCAAAGGAGACCCCTGGCAAAGTCCTGGAGCTTCACAGAGAAATTGGCGATGAGGGCTATCTACTACTTCAGGGGCTTGATACTCTAACTATTGTTTCCAAGGATTCTCACCTTGGCTTTCTTGAAAGGCTTTTTAAAGGCAGTCTCTTAATGAAGATTGAAAATCTTGCAGGTGTGGTGGTTAAAAGCCCTGAAGATATAGTGGATACTCCTGGTGTTATAGCGAGGCTCACCTCTCTTTTAAGCGCAGAGAGGATTAACATTGTGGAGATGATGTCTTCCTACTCAGAGACCTTCCTTCTGGTGGAGGAAAGTGATGCCCTGCGCTGTATAGAAGCTATAAGGAGAGAGATGAGAAGGGCAAGAGGTATAAGATAGAATAGCTGAAAAGGGAGATTATGGGAATCCTCGATATCTGCCTCAGGAGTGGAAAGCACATAATCACAATAATGCTGCTATGCGAGAAGGGGGAGATTAGTGGTGAGAGCTTTGGCTTCTCTGATATCAGATATATTCAGGGCTACAAAAATGCAGCATTCAGAATTAATATCAGGGACGGCGGCAGGGAAGTCAGGCACATAACAAAAAGAGTGGATTTTAAGATTGATGAAGGTAAAATTGTAGCTTTATTTAAAACTGAGTCAGGAAACTTGAGAATTCCAGTGGAAAAGATTTCTGAGATTGTAAGCCAGGAGTAATGGTATTTTATTTTGAGAGTTATGATGCCTTTTTGATATTTATTTCTGCTTAGATTGTTGAGTCCCCCTGAAAACAAAAGTTTTATACTAAACAGCACAAGCGAAATTTCTGGTAGATTCCACTGGTTGTATAATTATGTTCCGAAAAATATAAAATTGCGGTTGTTAATGGTTACCTTGACTACAAGGAGGAATATTTAATGCCACTATTATCCAGTATTACTCATAATTCTGATAGTAAAATAAAGAACTTTAACTTGAATATAAAAGATTTTGGACCCGTTACTGATGGAAAAATTTCCTTAAAGCCTCTTACAATATTTATAGGCCCAAACAACTCTGGAAAATCTTATGCTGCCATGCTTATCCATTCTATTTTTGAATCTTATTCACCAAGATATATTCCTGCTGATTTTCCGCCCCACTTAACAGCCCATCTTCTGCTGGATTACCACAATGTCGATGTGGATAAACTCACTAAAGATCTAAGCAGAGTAATTGGAAAAATTTCTTCATTGTCTGAGGGGGAATATCTGGAAATCCCTGACTCTATTGTTGAAAAAATCTACTGTCGACTCATAGAACTTATTTATGAAGACTCCCTATCATCTGAAATAACCAGAGCTTATGCTTCAAAACTTCATGATTTAGTGAAAATAGGAGAAAATTCGTTTGAATTGGAAATTGAATATAATTCACACCACATTTCTATGT
>CAZCRG010000006.1:0-33881 GCA_964501105.1 Candidatus Hydrothermarchaeota archaeon
GATGTGCTCAGGGCTGTACCTGCTTTAATAAAGGAGGTTGAGTACTTCAGGGGGAATAGGGCAAAAGCTAGGGAGGTGCTTAGAGGCTACGACAGGGATAGAAACCTTCAGAAAGTTCTCAATTATATTGTAGAATTTCTGAGTAAGGAGGCCTTAGATTTTTAATGTTATGCATTTATTTAAAATAGATGAAGGACCTCTTTGAGATTATAAAGGAAGGTGAAGGAGGGAATGTAGAGTTCAAGGAGTTTCTTAGTAGAGAAATTCACCTCAAAAAGGAGAGAAGGCAGAGCCTTGCATCTCAGATGAAATACAGGCTTAACCTCGGCTCTGGTACTGCTGTTTACATTCTGGGTGTTAAAGATGATGGAACTCCTGTAGGTTTAACTCAGAATAGTCTCAAAGAAAGCCTTGATGTTCTTGGAGAGATAGCCCGGGATGTGGGTTTTGGTCTTAAGAATACTGAAGTTGTAAGAAGTAATGGAAAGTTTCTATGCAGGGTTACTATAGGGAGAGAAAAGCTGGAAAAGGAACACCTCCTAATTGCAACTGCAGGTCACGTGGATCATGGAAAAAGCACTCTTATAGGTACTCTGGTCTCTGGGGTTCTTGACGATGGGAATGGCAGGACAAGAATTTTTCTTGATACTATGAAACATGAAATTGAAAGAGGATTAAGTGCTGATTTATCCTATGCAGTTTACGGCTTCACCAGCAGTGGTGATGTAATTTACCTTTCAAATCCTCTAAGCAAAAAGAGCAGGGCAGAGGTTGTGGCAAGGGCGAAGAAGCTTGTCAGTTTTGTGGATACTGTAGGTCATGAACCCTGGCTCAGGACTACAATTAGAGGTATTGTGGGGCAGAAGCTTGACTATGGGCTTTTAACCATAGCTGCTGACGACGGGATAACCAGCATAACGAGAGAGCACCTGGGTATTCTTTTAGCTATGGACCTTCCTGTGATTATAGCAGTGACAAAGGCTGATAGGGCAAAAGATATTGAAGGGCTTGAGAGGGACATTGCCAAGCTTCTGGCTCTTGTTGGTAGAGTTCCCAAGAGAATAACTGATGAGAAAGATATAAGGGAGCTGGGCAACTTTTCAAATCTCTCTGTGCTAGTGCCCATTGTGGTTACTTCTGCCAAGACTGGTGAGGGTATAGAGCTTCTGCACAGACTGTTCTATTCTCTCCCCAAGAGGGCTGCAGAACTGGAAGTGAATAAAGACTTTGTGATGTATATTGATAAGGTTTACAATGTCCCTGGTGTTGGCCTGGTGGTGAGTGGAAGTGTGAAGCAGGGGAGTATAAGAGTTGGTGACAGGCTCTTCCTTGGTCCAGATTATTCAGGCAGCTTCCACGAGGTTAGAGTTGCAAGTATTGAACTTCACTACTATAGTGTTGAGAGCGCTCAGGTGGGTGAGGTTATAGGGGTAGCTCTGAAGGGTTATAAGGGTGAGGTAAAGCGAGGTATGGTACTCTCCAGCAAGAAGAACCTTAAGGCTGTTTGGCAATTTGAGGCGAATGTGGCGATACTCAACCACCCCACAAGAGTTGCCAGAGGCTATGAGCCCATAATTCATCTTGAAACTGTCTCAGAAACAGTTACTTTAGAGCCACTGGAGCAGGAGTTCCTTTCAGCAGGTGATAGGGGTAGAGTTAAGATGAGCTTCAAGTATTTCCCTCATTATATAGAGGAGGGAATGAAGTTTATATTCAGAGAGGGTAGGAGTAAAGGAATAGGCGTCGTAACCAAGGTGCTGTCATGAGGCTTCTTGTTGTACATGCCAATCAGTGCAATCCAAAGAAATGCACAGCAGCCAAGCTTAAGAGGCTGGGAGAGGTTGTATATGTGAGGTCTGGCAGAGGAGCTCCAGGAGGTTCAATTCTTCTCTCCCCCTTTGCAGCCAGAGCGATTTCAAGGGAAGATGCAGAAGCTCCAGCGCTCCTTGCTGTAGACTGTTCCTGGAAGAGGGCTGAGGAGGTTTTTAAGAGGCTAAGAGGCAGACTTATTCCAAGGGCTCTGCCGCTGCTGGTTGCAGCCAATCCTGTGAACTACGGCAAGATTTCAAAGCTCTCTACTGCAGAAGCCCTTGCAGGAGCTCTTTATATTATGGGCTTTAAGGATGAGGCAGAAAAAATTATGGATAAATTTAAATGGGGTAGAAGTTTCCTTGAGCTCAACAGGGAGCTTCTTGAGGATTACAGCAATGCTAAGAACAGCTCTGAGGTTCTGGAGGTACAGAGGTCCTATTTTTTAGAGCTGACTGAATAAGTAAAAAAAACTATCTCAACCTGCTGTACCTGTGGAGCAGATTTAGAATATCCTCAGAAATTTCCACTGGAATTATATCTTCTTCAGTCTTCTCCTGAACATACTTCTTGGCCTCATCTATTCCAAGGTTTGAGGCCTTTGAATATATTGTGGCAAAAACAGGTCGTCTGTGCTCTTCTACAGGCATTTCCTTGAGAATATGCTCGAGGTCGTAGAGAAAATCATCCACTCGATGCATATTGAGCATTCTTTTCTTTTTAACATCCCCCTTCTTTTTTGTCCTTTTCCTTACAAACTTTCTTCTTCTCAATAAATCACTTCCCTGATATAAAAAAATCATAACGGTGAGAATAATTTTTGGTAAATTGAATTCAATTATGTTATTTCCTGAGGGTTTTACAATTTCCAGCCTATTCCTTCAACAGAAATTCTGAAGCATCCATCTAATTCTTCCTGAGCAAATTTCACTCCAAGAATCTTCTCAGTAAGAACAATATTGGTTCTGAGGTGACCTGTGAGCTCTCTCACCAGAAAGGAAGTTCTTCCTTCGGCGAGAGCTGCGAAGGGAATAATCTGGTCTGCCATATTCACATCAAGGGTTGCTGGAGAATTTATCTCCTTCATCAGCCTCAGAGCTGCCTCAGTTCCAACCTTTTCTGCTGGCTTTCCAATTTCTCCTAAAGCACTGGAGCCCAGGGAACAGTTCTGATAATCTGCCCATAGGGTAATTCCTGTACCTGTTGAAATCTCTTTTCTGAGTTCAAGATCAATCTCAGCCTTCAGAGGCAGAAGCGCCTCTTTTGCAGTCTTTGCCTCTCTTTCAACTATATGCTCTGGCAGATTGGAGCTATGTGCCTTTCCCTTAATTCCCAGCAGCTTCCCTCTATCTTCAAATTCATAGCCCTTCAGGAGATTTACTTTTGAAATTCTTATCTTTACCTGTCCATTGCCCTTGGGGTAGTAGCCTCTGGCTAATAACTCCACTTCAGCCCTTACTCCGAGATAACTTAAGTTTTTTAGGAAAACCTGGGAGAAATAGTCTATAGTTGGCGACCACTTGACATCTGTGCCCCCCTTAATCTTCAGGGTTGTATTGTGATACACCAGAGCTGGCAATAGTGCCTGTAGCAGCAGAGTAATACTCCCGGCTGTGCCTATATCAATGGAGTACTCCCTTTCCTCCTTTATACTCCCTGGTGTAAAGGTTACTTTTGTTGAACCCAGTTTTGCTCCCTCTACTTTGGCAGAGAATATCTTTTTGAAGGTAAGAAGTGTGGTCAGGTGCTGCATGGCCAAACCAGGTCTGGGTCTATTTGCTCTTATATTGAAGACTTCAATAGGCTTGCTGAGAAGGGCTGACAGAGCTAGAGCAGTCCTAAAAATCTGCCCTCCTCCTTCACCCTGGGAGCCATCTATTCTAAGCATTACCCTTCCCTGCCTTGGAGGTAGGATTTTACTTTATCTGTTGTGGAGTTCCTCAGTCTCTTGATTAAATAAAGATAGCTATCTCCCTCTCTTCCCATATCTTCAAGAATAAAGTTTATTCCCTGCCTTCTGAGGAAGTTGGATAGTTCCTCTATCTCCTCCCTTGAGTTAACTCTAACCTCAAAATCCTCAGTTAGCACCTCTCCAGCTTTGATTTTTTTTATGCTCTCCACCATGGGATAGAGTATACTCTTCCCCAGCCTCAGGGCTCTTGCCTCAAGCTCCTCCCCATCTTCCTCCCACTCCACAACCTGATAGCCTTCTCTTATTATCCTTGAAAAGAAGAAATCTTTTCCATACTCGTAGGGATATCTGAAGGCGTAGGCCAGGTCGGAGGTATTTGTCTCAGAGGGGGTGTACTTGACGGGAGGAATTTTCATTTCAGGGTCCTTAATAACAACGCCCTCTCTGCCCTCTCTGGCAAGCTTCTTTACAATTTCAAAGATTCTTTTAGTTGCTTCTTCTTTTCTGTAGATTCCAAAGAATCTCACAGGCTGCAAGCCATACTCTTCCAGCAGGGAGTTTCTTTCTTTTATCCCCAGGGCTTCATTTGTACCCTTTAACCTCAGGTCAAAGCAGAAGAAGCCGAAGCGCTCTGCTTCAGGGTATTCATGTATCACATAGGGGTTTTCTCTGCCCACAACTTCACCGCATACCACTAGCTCAGGGTTATCTTTGAGAAATTCCAGAAGCCCTTCATCCCTTCTAAGCTTAGAGGTGGTGTAGGGGCACACAAAGCCTCCTCTTGTCAGAGCCAGAAGTTTCCCCTCCACCAGAGCCACTCTGACATTGTAGCCATTCATCTTCTCTTCCACAGCCACTGAGTCACCAAAGTGTTTTTTCAGCAGAGGCTCAAGGTAGAAGGCTCTTGTAATCTTTGGGAAGCCTCTTATCACTTCAATTTTACTACCGAGAAAAGCAGCAGTACCCCTCTCAATATGCCTCAATTCCTTTCTGAAAATAATATAGGGCGGGGAGAAGTCACCTATGGTAAAGGCACTTCTCCTTTCTAAAGCACCTTTGAGGCGCCATCTCTCAATTTTTAGAGTTTCTGCAACTCTTTCAAGCTCCATTAACTCAGCTCAGAGGTGAAGTTTTACCAGGTCTTTCTTTGTGACTATTCCCACCAGTGTCTCTTCTCTAACCACAGGCAAACCTGAGAAGCCCTTCTCAAGCATGAGCTTTGCAGCTTCGCCAGCAGTGGCATCTTCACTGATGGTGGTTACACTCTGGGTCATCACATCCTCCACCAGAAGATTCCTTATTCTATTTGCCTGGAGTCTGTCGGCACTCTTCTTGAAGGCTGCCATGGCTCTTCCCAGCTGCCTCTGGGTTAGAATGCCAACAATTTTGAAGTCCTCCACCACGACGAGCCTTCCCACATTGTTGTCGAGCATGAGGCGCCTGGCATGTACTGCTCTATCTGTTGGAGAAACTGTGATAACAGGACTTTTCATAATATCCTTCACTGGTACACTGGAGTCTGTAAGTGGCTTGAGTAAATCTGTGGTGGTAACTATACCTTCTAAAGTTGGATTTACAACTGGAAGAGAGCGTATATTTTTCTCAAGCATAACTCTTGCGGCTTCTTTTATATCTATGTCTTTAGTAATTGTAATAAGATTTTTTGACATGGCTGAAGATACATGAAGCCTCGATGGAAGCATATTTGAGTGCTTACCAGAACCAAGAGTGTCAAGAATATCTCTTTCTGTAATTATTCCAGCAAGTTCATCGCCATTTACAACAAGAAGTCTCGATACTCTGTTCTTCTCCATTAAATCCAGAGCATCTGAAAGTTTCCTGTCTTTGTGGATAGTAACAACTTCTTCAGTCATTATGTCTCCAACATTCATTATATCACCTCATTGCTATACCCTTTATAATATCCTTTTTAGTAATTATTCCAACAAGCTCCTCCTCTCTGACCACAGGCAGGGAGGAGAAGTCATTTTCAAGCATCTGTGATGCTGATCTGGAGCAGTCTTCATCCTCAGTTGTGGTTATCAAGTTTTCAGTCATAACATCTTCTGCAGTTAGAAGAGAGTGAAGCACATATCTGTAGCTTGCTCTTAGGTCCCTCTGGGGTTTTCTAACATACATTATCTCTTTTGTTTTTATACCTCTAACAGGTTCATTCAATTCAAGAAAGCTCAGGTCTGTTACAGTAACCATCCCAATTGGAATCTTACTATCTGTAATTATTACTCTACTTATATTGTTCTCCTCCATGAGAGAGACAATATGGTAAATACTATGATACCTGTTTGCTGTAATAACTTCTTCTGTCATAAGATCTCTATTTTTATAAACTCCCTCAAGATTTTCAATAAAAGCTTTTATAAGGTCAGTGGATGTTATTATTCCAGCAAGCTTACCATCTTCTTCAACAATGGGAACCGAAGATATATTTTCTTTAAGCATTAACTTCGAAGTTTTCTGTAATGAAGCATCAGGAGGTAATGTCTTGAGATTTGAGCTCATTATTCTTGAAATTGAAATCTTGTCCAGAGGTCTCCTTTGCCATGGAGCCCTTGCCTGAGCAAGTCTTCTTGCAATATCCTTTTTTGTAATGATTCCAGTGGGTATATTATCTTCAACCACTATTAATCTTGAAATTCCTTTTCTTAACATGATATTCCTTGCGGTTTGTATACTGTCCTCGGGCGCAATAGCTAACACTTCTGTGGTCATATACTTCTCAACTTTTACCATAATTCTCACCCCTAAGCAATTGCTCTTACAATGTCTCTCTCTGTTACAATTCCGAGAAGCTTGCTATCTTCCGCTATACAAACAGTCCCTGTTCTCTGATTTTCCATTATTGTGGCAATTTCACCAAGGTCTGCATCTTCAGAAGCAGTGGGCAACGCCCTGGACATTATTTCACTTACTCTTGTCTTTAATACTTCTTTTACCTCATTTTTTACTATTTTCTTGAAAATTTCACCATTTCCGAGAAAATTAAGAATGGTACGAGATGTAAGAATTCCTTCAAGAAAACCCTGACTTGTAACAGGCAGTCTCCTGAAACTATTCCTTACCATTATTCTGGCTGCATCCTCAAGGGTAGTTCCTGGAGTGGTTGTTATAACTTCTTTAGTCATAATATCTGAAGCATAAATTCCAGTTTTCTTTCCAGCAACTATATTTACAAAATCTCTCTCAGTAACTATACCTCTGATTACCTTAGCATCATCTATAATTACAATACCGCCAATCCTCGATTCAAGGATTTTTTTTAGTCCATCTTCTACACTTGCCTCGTTAGTTAGTGTAACAACATCATTTACCATAATTTCACTAACCGATTCATTAATTGCTGCCAGAATATTTCCTTCATATTTATTTGTTAGTAACCTTGCTTTTTCTCCACCACCAAGAAAATCAAGTATATCACTTGACCCTATTATCCCGAGGAGTCTATTTGTTCCAGGGTCAGAAACTGGCAGCCTTCTAAATCTAAATTTTGTCATTGTTTCTGCAGCACCTTTTATACTCATCGTAGGTGGAACTGTTACAACATTTGTAGAAGCTATAGTCATTATAGAACCTTCAGTTCTTGTTATATGGTCTTTAAATTCAATAGTCCCCCAGTCACTGGCTACCTTAACTGAGTATTTCTCATCCTTCTTTCTGTCATAGAATCTTTCCATTGAATTCCTCCCTTAGGATATTTTCTTTCTGCTATATTCTTGACTTTTAAAATTAATAAATTTTGTGTAAACGTTAAGATGAACATTTTATATACCGCTGTACGAAGACCTGGCAGAGCTGGCGTTTGCCTGCAGTGAATCCAGGGGCAAAACAGCGGTAACACTGCACTATATGGGCTCCACCCTGAGCGAGCAGGGATGCTTGCTATGAGGATGTGGGCAACAGTAGTGCAGATATTAAGGGGTTCGCATAATACTCCATCCTCTCGAGGGTCCCCGGGTGAGAAGGCATCAGCCACCAATGAGCCTAGGGAGTTAGTGAGATGGAGACAGCGAACCCCTCCAAAGAATCTGATTATGAGGCATATTTTTGTAATGATTAGAAAGGGGGTTATATCTCTGAATCTGTGGCGTAGCCACCGGGGTGTAGAGAGGGGGTCCAGATATTTAGTACCCTCGTAAACCCCCTTCTTTATATCTCTGAATCTGTTGCGTCAGCAACTGGGGTTCAAGGAAGGGGGTGTAACCCCCTTCTCAGGGGCTAAATTTAAATATTTATATGAAAAGCTAAATTGGATGTATGCCTTTGAGTATATACTGAAAAGTTCCAGAGATGAAGCTGGCGAAATAATTGAATCCCTGCTTTCAGGTGAGGAACTTACTGAAAGAGATGCAGTTAAGCTCTTTGACTCTGAGCTTCATCTTCTTACAAGCTTTGCCGATTATCTGAGGGAGAAGCAGGCAGGAAACTATGGAAGCTTTGTAATCAACAGGCAGATAAACTACTCCAATATCTGCATCAGCAGATGCAGCTTCTGCGCCTTTTACAGGAGGAGAGGTGAGGAGGGAGCCTATACTCTGAGCACTGAAGAAGTTCTGAAAAAGGCTTCTGAAGCAGTAGCTCAGGGTGCCACGGAGCTTCATATTGTGGGTTCCCACAACCCGGAGATACCCTTTGAGTACTATGAGAATATTCTAAGGGAGATTAAGAAGAAATTTCCAGATATAGCCCTAAAAGCCTTCACAGCCACTGAGATTCACTTCTTCTCAAAAAACTTTCGAATGTCCCCCAGGGAAATTCTTGAGAGATTTAAAGAAGCTGGTCTAAACTTCATGCCTGGCGGTGGTGCTGAAATTCTTGATGATTCCATTAGAAGAAAGCTCTGCTCCAACAAAGCTTCCTCAAAGGACTGGCTTGATGTGATGAGGACTGCCCATGAGCTGGGAATTAAAAGCAATGCAACAATGCTCTTTGGGCATATTGAGACACCTGAGCAAAGAGTTAAGCACATGTTCAGGCTGAGGGAGCTCCAGAGGGATACAGGAGGCTTCTTGAGTTTTATACCTTTAGTGTATCATCCTGAGAACAATCCTCTGGGCGAGATGGTAAAAAGAAAGGCAAGTGGCGTTGATATTCTTAAAACTGTTGCAATTTCAAGGATAGTGCTGGGAGAGAGCTTCAGAAATATAAGAGCCTACTGGATTATGCTGGGTAAGAAGCTTGCCCAGATTGCTCTCCGCTCTGGAGCCAATGATATAGATGGTACTGTGATTGAAGAAAGAGTGGCTCATGAGGCGGGGGCAAGGACTTCAAACTCAGCTACTGTAGAAGAACTTGTGGCACTTATAAGAAAAGCTGGTTTAAGGCCGGCGCAGAGAACCACAGACTACAGTATAATCAGAAAGTGGTAGTATGAGGATAGGTGAGACCTTTTTCAAGAATACAGATTTTATTTACTATGCCATCAGGAGAGGCGAAGTTAAGCTTGAAGAGGCAAGCTTTGTCAGAGCCCATCCTCCAGAGCTGGGCAGAATGCTTCTTCAGGGCAAAGTTGATATAGCTCCTGTTTCTTCTATAATCTATGCTCAGCACTTCAGGGAGCTTTATATTCTTCCAGATTTCTCCATCTCGGCCAGAGGAGAAACGGGAAGTATTCTACTTTTCTCAAAGGCTCGAAAGCTTGAGGAGCTTTCAGGAAAAACTATAGCGACGCCAACTACAAGCGCCAGCTCCACAGCTTTGCTGGAGATAATTTTGAGGGAGAAGGGTATAGATGCTGAGATTGTTAGGGGAGTTGAGCCCAGCTTGAGTACAATGCTCTCAAAATATGAAGCAGCCCTCCTTATAGGTGATGACGCCCTAAGAGAAGCCTTCCATAATCCCGAGCTTGTGTTTCTTGACCTTGGAAAAGGCTGGTATGAGCTCACTGGAAAAAGGATGGTTTATGCTCTCTGGCTTTTGAGGTCTTCTGAGGCAGGGGCAGTTTACACAGCATTAAGAAAATCACGAAGTTATGCTCTTGAGAATTTTGACAGGGTTGTTAAAGATCTGGCAGAGAAAGCATCTCTTCCAGCAGAATATCTTGCAGGACATTTGAGGAAGCTGGACTTCACCCTTGAAGAGGATGCCCTTGAAGGCCTGAAGGAGTATTTCACTCTTGCAGAAAAGCATGGAATTATTGAAGAAACTCCAGAGCTGAGGTTTGCAGAGGTGCTCTGATGGAGGCTATTGAGAAGGCACTGGCAGGAGAAAGGCTGGGAAAAAAGGAGGCTGAGGAGCTTTTCAGGACAGACCTCCACCTTCTTGGCTATGCTGCCAATTCTCTTAGAAAAAGGATTAAGGGAGAGCTTGTCACCTTTGTGGTTGACACCAATATAAACTACACCAATATCTGCGAGAGTAAATGCAGTTTCTGTGCCTTCTACAGAGATAGTAAGAGCAGTGAAGCCTATGTGCTCAGTCCTGAGGAGATTTTAAAGAAGATAGGCAGAGCCAGAAGGCTTGGTGCCACTCAGGTTCTTCTTCAGGGAGGTCTCAACTCTGAGCTTGAAATTGAGTACTATGAGGAGATATGCAGAAGTGTGAAGGAGAAGTTTCCTGAGGTACAGAGACACTTCTTCTCTCCCAGTGAGATTCAGCATATTGCCAGGGTATCCGGGTTGAGTGTTAAGGAGACTCTGCTCAGGCTTAAAGAGGCTGGCCTCCAGAGCATACCTGGCGGCGGTGCTGAGATTCTTGTGGACAGTCTGAGAAAGAAAGTTAGCCCGGGGAAGATTGCCTGGAAGGAGTGGGCTGAGGTTATGGAGGTGGCCCATTCTCTGGGAATACCAACAACAGCCACTATGGTCTTTGGTCTTGGAGAAGGTGATAGAGAAAGAGCAGAGCACCTCCTCAGGCTTAGAAGGCTTCAGGAGAGGAGTGGTGGTTTTACAGCATTTATCCCCTGGAGCTTCCAGCCAGGAAAAACAGCTCTCGGTAGAAAGTTGAGCTACAGCGACCTGGGCACAGGTATTGACTATCTTAAGGTTGTGGCCGCTTCGAGGCTGATTCTTCAGGATAGCATACCAAACCTTCAGTGTTCCTGGATAACTCAGGGAAAGAGGCTTGCTCAGCTGGCGTTAAACTTTGGAGCCAATGATTTTGGAGGGACTATGATTGAGGAGAATGTGGTAAGAGCTACTGGAGAGGAGGTAAGTTATCTGCCAAAAGAGGAGATTGTGGCGCTGATAAAGCAGATTGACAGACCTGCTGCCCAGAGGGATACTCTCTACAGAATTTTAAAGGAGTACTAATTAATAACAGGTTTTTGGCTTATTTTTAACTTTTTTACATTTAAATTTCGCCAGCAGATATATAAACAAAAAACTTGACGCTACAGTGCACAAATATGCAATGAACCATATATCAAATACTCCATTAGTCATAACAGATTTAAGTGGAAGTATAAATAGGAGAGATATTATAAATATACCCATAAGAACCAGTGCCTTTTCAGTTTCTGAAACTTCATCATATTCGAATGTCATATAATTCCCCATATTTCAAGTCCCTGCTAATATTAAATTAATAGCGGGCACGCCTGAGAGTGGAGACCCCTCCCTGGATTCAGCACATCCAGGCATGCCTCCACTCCGCAACCCCGCAAGCACCAAGCGTCCAGCCTACCGCTGCTCTCTTCCGAGCCTCACGGGGTTCGGCTGGCAGAGGTAGTTACACCTCCCTTCCGGGAAGTGCCCTACCACCGTCGGTCCTGCGGGACGAAGCTTCTACAGCATGCCTGGAGGCCTCCTCCAGTTTGGATGCCTCGCCTCTCAGGCTTCGGCCCCTGCATATCGACGATTTCAGGTTACAGGGGACGCCGAACCCCCCGGCCTAGCCCGCAAAGAGAATAAGGGAAAGTTAACATAGTCATAAGATAGAGAAAGGGAAAATAGTGCGCTGCTCTTTTTAAAGCCTATTAACAATATAGTCCAGCATATCCTTGAAGATATAGTAGCCGTCTCCAGACTCCTCGGCCTTGCCCTCTTCCCTTGTCCAGTCAGGGTACATATACCTGTAAAAAGCTCTTTCAGGGTGGGGCATCATGCCGAGAACATTGCCATCTTCATTGGTTAAACCAGCTATATCTCCATAGCTGCCGCTGGGATTCTCTGGATAGCTTCCTTCTGCAGGTTCTCCAGTCTTTGTGGCATATTTGAAGGCAATCTGCCTGTTCTCTTCCAGCTCCTGATATATTCTCTCTTCTCTGCCCTCGGGTAGAATAAGCCTTCCTTCACCATTTGCCACTGGAATCTTTACTAACTCCGGTACACTTCTGCTGAAGAGGCTACCTCTGTAGCTTTTAAGGTAGCACCATCTATCTTCGAATCTTGCTGAGAGATTCTTTCCCAGAGCAAGGATTATGCTGTTGCCAGGTAAAAGTTCAGCTTCAATGAGAGCCTGAAAGCCGTTGCATATACCAAGGACTGGCTTCTTTTCGTCTATAAAGGCTTCAAACTCCTTTTTCAAATTATATCTGAGAAGCTTGCCCAGAATTGCTCCACTCCTCACCCTGTCACCAAAGGAGAAGCCACCTGGTAAAATAATGCCATGATAATCCTCGAGGGAGGTATTTCCTCTTATTATTCTGTTGAGGTGCACCACATCAGCTTTGGCGCCAATGTCGAGGACTGCATCTCTGGTCTCGGCATCGCAGTTGGTGCCTGCAGCCCTTATTATTAGAACTCTTATATCCTCCAGTTTCAAAGCCTCACCCCCGACTTCCAGGCATCCTTTAGCTCTCCAAGACTTCCCCTTAGAATTTCTTTACCACTGCTGAGCACCACAAGCTCTCTCTCCTTGAGAGTTTTTCCTATCCTTGAGCAGTGTACTTCTGAAAATACTCTTTCAAACTCCTCGGCTTTATCAGGAGAAACCTCAATAAGGAAGCGGGAGTTGCTCTCAGAAAAGAGAATAAAGTCATCTCTTAGCTCTTCCTGGGTTATTACTCTTGAAAGCTCCACCTCGGCTCCATAGCCACCTGCAAAACTCATCTCCGCAAGGGCTACACCTAAACCACCCTCGCTGAGGTCATGACAGGCTTTAACAAGACCTTTATCAATAGCCTCAGTCACAGCTTCAAAAATTCTAACAGCCTTCTCTGGCACTACTCTGGGCACACTTCTTCCAAGGTAGCCCTTGAGCTTGTAGTAGTGGCTTCCTCCCAGTTCCTTCTTTGTCTCTCCAACTAAGTAGAGGTAGTTATCCTTACCCTTGAGTCCCATGGTGACAGCCTTTCTTACATCCGGTATTATCCCCAGGGCAGAGATGAGAAGAGTTGGAGTAACCCCTCCTGCCTGAGACTCATTGTAGAGGCTGTCTTTGCCAGAGATAAAGGGCGTTTTGTAAACTCTGGCTATATCATAGCAGGCCTGGGCAGCCCTAACAAGAGAGCCCAGGTTTTCAGGCTTCTCAGGATTGCCCCAGCAGAAGTTGTCCAGAAGGGCAATTCTCCTTCCTCCAACGGCAATATTATTCCTGAGGGCTTCATCTATTGCTGAGGCTGCCATCCAGTAAGCATCAATCTTGCCATATTCAGGGTTTATGCCGTTGGAAACCACAATGCCACGCCATGAACTGCGCAGAGGCTTTAAAACAGAGGCGTCTCCAGGTCCGTCATAGCTCTCGCCCTGCAATGGCTTTATCACAGTGGAAGCCTTAACCTCGTGGTCGTAGGTTCTTATTACACTTTCCTTACTTGCTATATTGGGCAGGGCAAGGATGTGCTTCAAATCCTCTCCAAGATTTCCCAATTCAAAGCTGGGCTCCTCTCCAGCAGGAGTTTTAAACTCTGCCTTTCTCACAACTCTGGGTATGCCACCGAAGAGGAATTTTATGTTTATCTCAGCCACCTTCTCCTTTTCATGGAATACCTTAAGAATACTGTCTCCTGTGAGCTCCCCTATTACAGTGGCTTCAACCTCTTCACTCTCAAAAATTTCAAGAACTCTTTCAACATTCTCAGGAGGAACAATAACAAGCATTCTTTCCTGGGACTCTGAGATCCATATCTCCCAGGGTTTCATATTGGGATATTTTAAGGGCACCTTCTCAAGATAAACTCTGGCTCCGCAGTTAAAGGTCTCAGCCATTTCACCTATGGCAGAGCTAAGGCCTCCTCCGCCAAGGTCTGTGATGGCACTTCCCAGTTCCTCTTCTCTTATCTCAATAATTGCTCTCTTTATCTTCTCCTCCTCAATGGGATCGCCTATCTGCACAGCAACACTGAAGGTCTCCTCAGCCTCTTCCTCAAGCTCTGCACTTGCGAAGGTGACACCATGTATTCCATCTCTACCAGTTTTACCTCCAGCCAGAACCAAGAGGTCACCTGCTTTTGCTTTTCTCTTATATTTGCTTTTCTTGACTATACCGAGAGTGCCGCAGTAAACCAGAGGATTTGTGGCATAGCTCTCATCAAAGAGTATGGCGCCATTTACAGTAGGTATACCCATATTGTTGCCGTAGTAGCCTATTCCTGCCACCACATAATTGAAAATAAATCTTGGATGCTTGAAGCCTTTAGGTAAGGCACTGTAGCTCATATCAAGATTTCCAAAGCAGAGCACATCAGTATTTGCTATGGGCTCTCCCCACACACCAAGAATATCTCTTATCACTCCACCGACGCCTGTAGCGGCACCGCCAAAGGGTTCTATAGCACTGGGGTGATTATGGGTTTCTACCTTGAAGGCTATAGCATAGTCGCCTTCAAAGTCCACAATTCCAGCATTATCTTCAAAGACTGAGAAGCACCACTCTTTTGAGAGTTCCTTTGTTACTTTAGCAACTGTGCTTTTGAGGAGATTGTCCACCTCGCCAGAAGGGGTTTTGATTAAACCTTTAAAGGTTTTGTGGACACAGTGTTCACTCCAGGTCTGGGCAAAGGTCTCCAGCTCCAAATCTGTGGGATTTCTTCCAAGCTCTGAGAAGTATTTCTTTATTGCTTTCATCTCCTCAAGACTCAGGGCGAGCTGCCTTTGCCTGCTTATTCTGAGGAGCTCTTCATCCCCTGCTTTAAGAATTTCAATTTCATGAGCCTTCATAGTGATACTTACTCCTCTACCTTTAAGATCTCATAATCCTGACTTGTGGTATTTGCAAGGAGCCTTCGGCACATCTTTTCTACCTCCTCCTTAGTGCACCCCTTAATCCAGAAAATCTTTGCACTCTTTACGTTCTCGACGCACTCAAAGCCCAGCATCTTTAAACCCTGAAGGGTTGTTTCGCCCTCAGGGTCCTGTACTCCCTTCTTATAGTAAATTCTAACTTCCCAGAGCATATTACCTTCTCCTTCTTGCTATACTAATAATATCACTAACTATTGCACTGTTAGTTTCTATGGCTCCAGCTCCCTTTCCTACCACAGTAATCTCACCAGCTATATCGCAGGTTAGCATGGCTACATTAAGTGCTCCACCCACATTCAGGGGATGAGACTGGGGCACAAGTCTGGGAGCTACTTCCAGGTTTCCATTTTTAACCTCGCCTATAAGCTTGATAACATAGCCTGCCTCTTTGGCAAGTTTTATGGCTTCTGGCGTTATCCTTGTTATTCCATGGGTTTTTACATCTTTATAGGTTGCATTCATTCCCATGAGGGCATTGGCGAGAATAACAAGCTTGCTTGCAGTATCTATACCTTCAACATCATAGGTTGGGTCAGTTTCTGCATAGCCAAGCTGCTGAGCCTCCTTGAGTACCTGCTTAAACTCAGCACCTTCCTGGGTCATTCTTGCTAAAATATAATTGGTGGTGCCATTGAGTATTCCCTCAATGGACAGAATCCTGTCGGCTGAGAGTGTATCTCTTGCTAGATTTATTATTGGCATGGCTCCGCCAACAGTGGCTTCATATCTGAACTCAACCCCATTTTTCTCAGCAGTTTCCACAAGCTCCCTGAATTTAAGAGCAAGAGGTCCTTTGTTGGAGGTAACGAGATGCTTCCTTGCCTTCATTGCTGAGAGCATGTGGCTGAGGCCAGGCTCTCCTGTTTTAATATTGGAGGGAGTGACTTCTAGCACCAGGTCGGCTTCAATCTCCTCAATAGCCTCTACGCCAGTAAGCTCTTTTGCACCGGGATAGTCTATAATCTTTCCAGAGCTTTCCATAACCTTGAGAGCCTTCTCCAGGTCAATCCCTCTGTCGTCATGGGCAGTACCTGTTATGTCGGTTATGGACACAACTTTCAGCTCTTCTCCTGCCCTTCTTTCCAGTTCTTCTCTCTTCTTCAAAAGCACCCTTGAGAAACCCTGACCTATCACTCCAAAGCCAATTATCTGAATCTTCAAAGTCAGACCTCCAGACTTCTTATTACCTCTAGGTTTTTCTCCTTTGCTATTTCACAGAGGCGGGTGAGCACATCTTTATGGCTGACATTCTCGGCAAGCTCAATATCAAAGAGAGCTGAGGACTCCTTCACTGGATGGGGCATACTAAGGCTCATATCGCTTACCATAACACCAGGAAGTTCATTTATTCTATCTATAGTATCTCTGAGGTCGGTATCTACAACATGGCCAATAATTAGAACAGCGACTCTCCTCTTTTTGACGGCTTCTCCAACTCTGAGTATTTTGATATCCCTTTTGCTGAGCTCACCGGCAATTTTCTCAATTATCTCTTTGCTCTCGACATCCATAACAAAGTGTACAGAGATTCTACCGGAGCGGACTCTTTCTTCCTCTCTGATGTGAACTATGCTTATAACATTGGCACCTAACTCTGAAATGGGCTTCAGTGCTCTGAGAAGCTGCCCTGGCAAATCTTTAAGTTCAAGATCCAAGCTAACACGCATAATATCACCACAGTTTTCCTTCATCCCAGAAGGTGGTAAAACTCTGCTGTTCTTCAGCTTTACTTTCAGGTCTGCTCTCAGCCTTACTTTCACTCTCCTCCTTAATCACCTTTTCCTCTCTTTCCTCCTTTCCGCTGCTGAAACCCCTGGCTGAGAACTTCAGAAGCAGTGCGTAGTCCTCAAGAAGGTGCTCAAGACTGTGGAGAGCAATATTCTGAGTGAACCTCTTGTAGGTCTCATAAACTTCACCAGTGAAATCCTTTATCGCTGCCCTGAGCTCAAGGAAGGTTTTATGGTCTGTTATGTAGAAGAGAAAGTCTTTGTCAAGGTAACGGCAGAAGTCCAGCAGAAAAATCTGCGCCACATAGCGAGAGGCATAGCTGTCTCTATTCATTGAGGATATTATGGAGATGAATTCTCTAATCTGCTTCTCCAGCTCTTCCTTACTTTTTACATCTGAAAAGAAGTTTTTTTCCTTTCTCAGTCTCGTAAAAGCCTCACTGGTGCTGGAGGTAGTCTCCTTCTCGTAGGCCTCAAGAGCAACTTTGAACTCTTCAAAGGTGAACATGATTTTAATTATCTGCAGGATTGATATATAACTTGCGCCACTTTGCTCATTATTGCCATACTGGCAGAGTTTATAAAATGTTAGTGATATACCTCGCCTTGTGGGCTGGGCTTTCTGCCTCACATATTGATATATTGAAAAAATAGAATATCTTATTTAGGGGTGTTCTTCGACCCAGACCTCGCCCTCTGTTGTGTACTCCTTCTTCCATATGGGCACATGCTTTTTAAGCTCATCTATACAGTATCTGCAGGCTTCAAAGGCATCCTTTCTGTGCTCTGCACCGACAACAATAAGAACTATATTGTCACCAATATCAACTTCACCATATCTGTGGATTATATTAATCTGAAGAACATCAAACTTCTCGAGAGCCTCTTTGCGTATCTCTTCCAGCTTTTTCTCAGCCATGCCTTCGTAGTACTCAAATTCCAGCTTTTCCACTTCTTTTCCCCTGGAGAAATCCCTCACAGTGCCGAGAAAGGTAACTATGCCGCCAATGCGCGAGGAAAAGTTCTTTACCCTCTCCACCTCCTCTCCGATGTTGAAGTCTTCTCTCTGAACTCTTACCCACTGCATATTTATCACCTTAGCAGTTGAGAAAGCTCCCGTGTTAAAATTAACACATATTTTTATATATTAAAAGTTATTAAAATAATACGGGGAGAGCTATGGCCAGGATACTGGTGGTGGACGATGAGGAGGATATTTTATCTTTTATAGAAAAAATTCTTAAATATAAGGGTTATGATGTGATTACAGCAGATAGTGGTGGTAAGGCCCTTGAAATCCTCAATTCTGGAGTTAAAGTGGATCTCGTTATACTGGATATAATGATGCCAGATGTAAATGGGTGGGAAGTGTGCAGGAAGATAAAGAGTGATCCAAAACTGAGTCATATACCAGTTGTAATGCTAAGTGCTCTCTTTCTTGAGGAGCATGTAAAGACGAGTTTTGAAGTTGGGGCAGATGACCACATAACAAAGCCCATAGACTTTAAGAAAATCAGCGATGTGGTTTATCAGTTTGTGGGTGACTCCGGGATAAGCGGATAATTTTAAGAGTTTATTATATTCGGGCTATGAAGGAAGGCAGCGGGTGTTATTATTGAGCTGGGTGATACGATTTTCAAAACGAGCAGAGAGATCTTTAAAGAAGCAGGGGAGGGAGAATTCAGCAAAAATTTTGAGGAGAATTGAGAATCTTAAATCCAATCCCTGGGCATTGCCATATAGAAAGTTGAAAGGGCATGAAGGTATATACAGAATAAGGTGTGGAGATTTCAGAGTAATTTACTTTGTTGAAAAAAGCAAAAGAGAAATTCGTATCCTGAGAATTGAAAGAAGGGGTAAGGTGTATGCAGATTTTTAAAGTAGCTCTGACGTCAGTTCCTCCAGAGTCTTGCCTTCTCTGGCATCTTTAATATCTTCCTCAAGGGACTTAACATCCTCTTCAGACATCTCAAAAAAGCCGATAAAGTTGTCTATCTTAAGGTCAATCTCTTCAAGCTTGGAATATATTTTCTCCAGGAGTTCAATAGTAGCCGGCAATCTCGTCACCTTTATATACAGTATAGCTTTAACAAAGGATAGATTTGCCGAAAAGTTATTCTAATTGTAATTTAAATTATCGTTGCTGCTAATTCCCCTTCCAAGCTGGTGGTAACCACTGGGCAAGTTCTCTCTGTGAAGCAGAAAGCCTCTTGCGTAAGCGAGGGGTAGTTTACATTAAGTGGATTGTGATATAAGTCGTTTTAAAAAATAAAAAAAGAGAAGCCCTTTCAGGCTATTGTTCTGTCTATCCTGCGCTTTGTGGCATAGTACACTGCTATAAAGGCATACACTATGTGGAACAGGTAGGTGAAGGGGAACACTGCGAAGATTGTTAGACCTAGGGCTGCATGGTAGTAGACTATATTTGGCACTATCTGGAGTCTTGCAAGAATCTCAGTCCAAATGATGCTGAAGACGAGCAGTGTTACAAAGAGGTGCTCCCAGCTGAAGTGGCCGTGAGTCCTTATTCCTTTAGCTGCTTCATCTATATCGCTGAGCACTGCTCCACTTTTCTTTCTAAGTATGGTTATAAGCAAGTTGAAGTTGCCGAAAAGACCAGAGAGCACTGCTATCCAGGTGACGCCAATAAAGGCTGAAGCCAGGCCTCCAAAGAGGAAGGGTGCCTGAAGATGCTCTGCATTTCCGAAGACTATGGCTAAGAGGTTGGGTATTGTATAGTTGTAGCTCTCCTCAAGGCCTCTTGCAACATCTGGGACAGGATGTCCAAGAGCTATGTGGTAGGCAAGTATTAGAGCAGAGATGCCATAGCCAGAGAGTATTGTTATTATTGCTATGTGGTAGAATATATATCCACGAGCCCAGGTCTTATTTGCCTTCAGGTAGAAATGTGTGATCGGGCCAAAGAGCACCGCCTTTAGTGCCTCGAAGGTTCCCATTGGCTCGGGAGCATCCAGAGCGCTCTCAGTCCTTCCTCTGAATTTTTTCTTGGTCAGTACTGCCTTTATCCAGCGGCCCAGCCTTATAGAGGTTCCTAAAATGAAGAGCCCAAAGGCTATGGGGGCATAAATGGTGAGAAATTCTTCAATTGTCATTTAGGCCACCACCTTTTTGGACATCATGTCCTTAATCTCCTTCATCTTTTCCATAGCATGTGGGTTGTCTCTGAAGTACCTCTGCACTATTTCATCCTTCTCAAGCCACTTCATGAGCTCTGGGAAGTCCTTGTCCTGCATCATCTGAGCCATTATGCCAGATATGCTATGCTTCATGAAGTAATCCTGGTCTTTTCCTCTGAGTACAGCTGGCATCTTCATTCTATCAAGCTCACCTCTCTTCTCAAGAGCTTTTACAGCGGCTTCATAGACCACTTCAAACATCATGAGAGACATCCTTTCCCCTGGCTTCGCTAGACCATAGGTCTGGCAGGTGTCTTCAATGCTGAGCATGCAGACTGCACAGGGTGTAGTAACAAGTTCTGCTCCTGTGTTCTTTATCTGATTCGCTTTGATAACTGAGACCTCTCTCCTCAAATCTGTATTTTCAGGAAGACGCATAGGTCCAGAGCCTGCATTGCAGCAGTAGTTGTACTCTCTATTGGGTGTCATCTCCACAAAGTTCTTGGCAACACTCTTGAGAAGCTCTCTCTCCATGTCACCCATACCGGAAAGTCTTGTCACATAGCAGGGGTCGTGCATTGTTATCTTTGTTTCAATCTTCTCCACTGGCAGCTTGCCCTGCTTTATTAAGTCAAGCATCAGCGAATCTACACTCACTATTGGGAACTTGAAGGGCCTGCCGAGAGTCTCTGATGCCTCTACATAGAGAGTTCTGACGTCGCAGCCGCACTCAACCACAAGAATCTTCTGCACTCCAAGGCGTTCTGCTTCAGCCTCCCACTCCTCAAGCATTTTCTTTGAAAGCTCGTGGTGCACCACTATGTGGTCAATCTCAGTACCTGTGTCAATTACTCGAGGTGAGACTGTGTAGCTCACACCAGCGGCGTTGAGAATCTTTGGCAGCTTTATGCCGTAGTCAGGTATCTTGGTGTTTCCAGCTGCAGGGCAGACAAAGAGGTACTCTGCTCCCTTAACTTCCACTGGTATTTCAGTTCCATCGGTATAAAGGAAAAGACCAACTCTTCCGAAGACCTGGGGAACTGTTAAACCGAAGCTGTGCCTCAGCTTCTCTGTGTTCTCCACTATGGACTTTATTGTAGGGTTTTCAACACTTAAGCCAGCGTCGCTGTAGGCTGCCCTGGCTAAGCGCACTATTCTCCTGGTGCTCAGCCCCTGGGGACAGGCTAAAGTACACCTTCCGCAGGCAGTACACTTCCAGAAATACTCCATATTTTCTCTTAAATCTTTGACTGTGGGTGTTTCTATGAGTCCTAAAGCTCCCTTCACCTTTCCCTCCGCTGTCATGTAGCGCTTGTATATCTTTCTTATGAAGTCTGTTTTGTACGTCGGGTGCAGCTTTTCATCGTTTGTCACTAGGTACCATGCACAGGCTTCACCGCAGTTTTTACAGCCTATGCAAGCCTCCAAATTCACTATGTCTTCTGGAGTCATGTTCTTCTCCAGAGACTCTACAAACTTTTTCATCTCAGGTTCCATAGCTTACCACCTAATTTTTTAGAATATTTTTCCCATTTTGTTTACATATTATGAATATTTTCTCATGATAAATATTTCTTAAATTTTGTATAAGAGGTTTGAATAAATGGCTTTGTTCAAAAATTTTAAATATGGAATATATAAAACTGAACGGTGGTATAAACATGGAAAATACTATAAAGCAGGTGGCTGCTCTTTCACCTGGAACAGAAGAGAAGTTCAAAATAATAGCACTACTCACCAAGAGAGGTGAGATACCCTTCAGTGATATTCAGAAGGAGGTAAAGGGTATCAACAAGTCAACCCTCTACAATTATTTAACAGACCTTGTGGAGGGAGGCCTCATAAAGAAGAGAGTGCTCAGAGAAGAGGGAAAGAGGCCCATCTCTTTCTATTCCATTAAAGGTTTTATGGTCTACCTTTCGCCGAGATGTGTTCTGAGTATGTTTAATGGTAGCAGGGAGAAGGATGTTATAGCCGGTGCTGAGCTTATTCAGACTGAGGATGTGGAGATTATAGACGATTTTGGCGAGAGGATGCATTTTCATCCAAGCATTTTAATTAAGGATATGCTTGATGCAGGAATAAGAGTAGAGGATGCCCTTGAGGTAGCCGCCTATGTGAAGGAGAATCTCTATGAGGGCGTAACCACAGAGGACATTGCAGACATGGCTGAGGAGAAGCTGAGAGAAATGGACCCTGAGCTGGCTGAGAAGTTCCACTGGTTCCTCAGGGGAAATATAGTTGTGAAGACTTTGAAGGGTACCTTTGAGGAGTGGGACAGGGAGAGGCTCATTGATGAGATAAATAAACTGTGGAAGGGAATAGAGAAAAAGAAGAGCGAGATTGTTGTTCTGGCGAGGCATGCAGAGAGGTGTATAAAGAGGCAGGGTATGCATGAGCCTCTTGAAGAGACTTATGTTAGAAGTGTGCTCAGGATGACCCTCAGAAGCTGATTGGAAACCTTAGCAGGGCAGCAACCATTCCTATAGCCTCAAGTCTCTCTCCAGCCTCATGCTCTGAGCTCAGAATTAAAACATCGCTCTTGGCAGCTTTTGCCTTCTCAATCAGCTCATCGCTTCTTTTATATTTTTTGAGGAAGTTTTCAGTGAGCAGGAGAGTCTCAACGGCACCATAATCCAGTGCCTTCTCCACCTCTTTTATGCCGTAGGCAGCCATTCCTTTGCCCTTACTTATTTCCTCCAGAACTTTCTCGACAAGCTGCGACTCCTTTGCAATTCTGCATTCTTCGGCAATTCTCTCAGCAACGCCGCGTTTTAGCACCTCATAGATTCCAGACCTTCCTCCTGAGCCAGTATTCTCAATAAAGCACCTCTTTGCTACCTCGGGGAACTTCTCATTTATCACTTTTAAAAGATTCTCCTTCCAGAAGCCAGGGCCAGCTATTATTATTGCTTCAGGCTTCTCCCTGAGGGCGAGCTCTTTTATCTTTTTTGCCACATCAGTATAGAACTCCTTTGCTCTTGCCTCCTGCTCTTTGGCATACCTCTTGCCACTGGTTGCTCCTGAGATTCTTGCAGCAAAATCAATGCCGTATCTTCTTACTATTCCAAGTTCTGCTTCGCCCTCTTCAATGGCAGCAATTATCAGGAGGGGAGCACCTCCCGCCTTCTCAGCCTCTTTAAGCCTTTCAAGGTGCCACTTCTTCCATATCTCCTTTCTTACAGTTACTGTGCTGCCAACCTTCACATCTATGGTGTGATGGGACCCAAAGCTCACCAGATCTTCGGGGCCGAACTCAATAGTGCCCGTAACTCTGAGAAGGGAGGCATAGCTTGAAAACTCTACATTGGTCACCTTTATTCCAAGGTACATCTTAACCCTCTCTCCCCTGTCAGCTCTCTTCTTCTCCTCGTCCTTCACCCTTCTGAAGCTTATCCCTTCTAGGATGTCCCCCTTCTCAAGAATACTCTTGAGATACCAGAGGTCGTCGAGGGTCTCAATCTTCAGCTTTATTTTTCCTTCCTTTAAATCTCTATGTATTATCTTCATCCTAGAACTTCACTACTCTTTAACTAAAAAAAGTTTGGAGCAGTTAACTTACTCCTTTTCAAAGCTCTTCTTTCTTCTCCTTATAATGTAGGTTCTTTTATCATCGTTTATCTCCACATACTCAGTGAGAAAATCTCTGAAGGGAATCTCTTCCTTCCAGTGCCTCTCCCAGTCTTCCACTATATTGAGAAATACTTCCGCTTCCCCATCCTTTCACCTCCTTAATACGAGAATAATTTACCCTCTGCAAAGCCCCTCTACTGAAGGCCATAAAATCTTCTGGCATTTCTCTCTGTAATCTCCGCTATCTTTTTTTCAGGAATTCCCTTGAGCTCCTGAAGAACCTTAATACTCTCCTCAATATGGACAGGCTCATTCCTCTTTATATCCTTGAGAGGACTTAAATAGGGGCTATCTGTTTCCAGAATAATACTTTCAAGGGGTAGAGCTTCGGCAAGCTTTCTGTGGTGCTCAGAGTAGCAGAGGTTTGTTGCAAGTGATAGGGAGTAGCCCTCCTTCAGAATACTCTCAGCCAGCTCAGTGCTTCCAGAATAGCAGTGAAAGAGAGCTTTTTTCACTTCAAGCTCAAGAAGAATTTCAAGAGCTTTCTTCTCTGCCTCTCTGCAGTGAACAACAACAGGCAGAGAAAGCTCTCTGGCAAGGCTGAGAAATTCTCTGAATAACTCCTCCTGCTTCTCTCTGTTGCTATCGAGATGATAGTCCAGCCCTATTTCTCCCACTGCCACAATCTCACTATCTGATATAATCCTTTTAATCTCCTTTATTCTCTCTTCTGGCATGGAAGGTGCCTTGTAGGGATGCACTCCTATGGAGGTGTATAGGTTTTCATGGAGAGAGGAAAGCTCCAGAGACCTTAAAGCAGTAGAGGCTGAGACTGCACTATCCACTATGGAGATGCCTTTATCTCTGGCTCTGGCTATAACCTCTTCTCTATCCCTGTTGAACTTTTTGAAGCTAATGTGGCAGTGAGCATCAAACATAGACTTATAAATTTTAATTCTTCGTTATATATTTGTCTATGGCTATGGAAGAATATGAAAATAGCCTTGGGCTTGAGGAGGACCTCAAGAATATTGGAATAAAAGTTGCCTTCGATGTCCTTGGGAGGGCTGGCTTTCTGGTTAGAGAGTTTCCTGAAAGCAGTGAAGAAGCCTTATCCATAGAGGGGCTCGGGGAGTACTTTGAGTTTCTTATGGAGAGTGAGCCTGCCTATGCAAAGCCTGAGCTTGTTGCCCAGAAAGATGGAAGAACCTTCATTATTGGAGTGGAGATTAACAACTCAGCAGTTCTGGGATTGAGAAAGAGGCTCCTCTCAAAGGCAAGGGACTACAATTTAATTCCAATGATTTTCAGGACCACAATAGATCTGAGCATACCTTCTTCTTCACTTGAATTCCTCCAGGAGGAGTAATATGAGAGAGATAAAGCTTGAAGAGGATACCTTCAGAAGGCTTGTGAGGTTAAAGAACTTCTGGAGTCTTGAGTACAGAAAGGTTACCAATCCCAGGGTTATTGAGTTTATTGAGAAGATTAAGCTTGAAATTTTTGGCTACAACAGCCATACTCCTGAAGATGAGGTGGACAGAATAGTTAAAAGCAAGAGTAAGGAGCAGCTTCAAAAGGAGGCGGAAGCCTTTTCGAGAGCTATAGAGAAGCTTCTTGTATCAGGGTATGACTTCGAGCCTGAGTATACCTTTGATCAGCATATAAAGAAGATGCTTGAGGTTATAGAAGAGGGCGAGGAAATAGCAAGGCCCATTTATTAATCTCCGAGAATTTCCTGAATAAATTTCTCAGCATCAAAAGGCTTCAGGTCATCATACTCCTGCCCGACGCCCAGAAAGAATATGGGCTTTCCAGTTGCTCTTGCTATGCTCAGAGCAGCACCACCTTTTGCGTCGGCATCAGCCTTTGTTAATATAATTCCATCTATACCCACAGCGCTGTTGAACCTCTCAGCCTGCTCAAGAGCAGCATTTCCTGTCAGTGCATCTCCTACAAAGAGTATAAGGTCAGGCTTTGCAACTCTAATAATCTTCTTCATCTCGTCCATAAGGTTTACATTGGTCTCCATTCGCCCGGCTGAATCTATCAGCACAGCATCTATGCCTTTAGCCTGGGCATGCTTTATGGCATCAAAAGCCACTGCAGCAGGGTCTGCACCCCTGGAATGCTTGATAATTTTGACGCCAACCCTCTTGCTGTGGGTTTCAAGCTGCTCTATGGCTCCAGCTCTGAAAGTGTCGCTGGCAGAAATTACGCAGGAGTAACCTTTGTCCTTGAGCTTTTTGGCAATTTTTGCTATAGTTGTGGTTTTACCAGTGCCGTTGATTCCAACAAAGGCTATCACAAAGGGCTTCTCATCCTTCTCTTCTATAAGCTCTTCAAGACTCTTATCAGCTCCTTTGACAATCTCTCTCAAAGATTTTTTCAGAGTCTCTTTAATGGCTGAGTTAAGTTCACTCTTCTTGAACTTTCTGGAGTAAAGTTCCCTCTTTATATCCCCAATAATCTTGTCCACAACATCTAAAGCGACATCGCTCTCAAGGAGTGAAAGCTCAAATTCATCAAGAATTTCACTGAGCTTCTTC
Organism: Candidatus Hydrothermarchaeota archaeon; assembly: GCA_964501105.1. GTDB lineage: Archaea > Hydrothermarchaeota > Hydrothermarchaeia > Hydrothermarchaeales > BMS3B > BMS3B. The sequence continues at coordinate 25,846 of CAZCRG010000006.1, forward strand.
TCATCCAGAATTACATAGCCAGAGACGAGGGCTTTGGCTTTGTCTAAGACGCCTACCTTCTTCTCCTCTTCTTCTTTTTCTTCTCTGGCAGTTGATTTAATCTTCTCAGCAATTTTTTTGAACTTACTTTTTATGGAGTTGAACAAGGGCTTCACCTATTTGGGCTGTGCACCTGCCTGCTGAAGGGCAGCCATAATCTGCTCCACTATAGGAGCTATGGCTTGAAGCCTCTGGAGAATCTCTTCATACTTGGCAGAGTGTTCTTTCCTTACCTTCTCAAGCTCCTGAATTCTTCCTTCCAGATCGCTGAGAGCTTCTTCCATGGGCTTTTTTACAGATACATCTGCCCCGACACTCAGGATTACTCCCTCTGGCTTTGGTAGAGTGGCTTCTATAAAGGTACCAGCACCAAGAGGAACAAGAATATCCCTGCCCTCCTCCAGCTTATTTATCTCGCGAAGACTTTCAAGAGTGGACTGGAGCTCTGTTATACTGCTGGAAATCATCTGAAGATTCTGCTCATAGGCCTGAGCCTGAGATCTGAGCATTTCGTACTCTGTAATTATCTGCTCTGGTGTTACTTTCTGCTTTTCTTCCATCTTTACTCCTCTACTCCTGCATAGTACCTCATCTCAGGGCTTTTAGCCTCTTCAGGGCTGATCTCTTCCATGGATAAGATCTTAATCATATTTCTCTTGGTACCGTGCTTGCTTCCAAACTCTGAGAACATCTTCTCTGTAGCCTTTTCCTCGCTCACAGCCCTGCACTCCCACACAAAGGGCTGCATTTTTTCACCCATCTTAAACTTACCTTTAATTCTGAAGGTTTTAATCTCCATTTTATCACCTCACAAGTAGCCAAGAGCTTCTTCTATTCTCAGAACCTCGGGCCCTGTAGTGTTCTCTCCAATAAGGGCTCCATTTTTATTGCCGACTATACCTGTTCTTACAAAGCCAATTCCCATATTCACAGTGCCTATGTCAACCTTCACCTTGAGAATTTTCTCAATTAAGTTTAACTCTTCATCCTTCACATTTGGATGAAAGAGAGCTCCTTTTGTGGTGGCAATACCTATACTGCCTATAGTCTTATAGCCTCCCAGAGCATCGATAGTTTTGACACTACATGCTAAGGTGCGTTCCATCTTTTTTATAGTCTCCTCTTTCAACCCTGAGTAGGCTATAGCTCCTTTGTCAGTGGCAATTACAAGGTTGCCCAGAGCATTGAGCTTTTCGTCAACAACTTCAACCTTTAAACCTGCATCTTTAAGCTTTTCTATCTCGCTCTCCAGCACGATATTGCTCACCACTGCTCCATGATTGTTTATGGCTAAGAAGGCTCCTATGAGGCTTGTTTCTGAGAGGTTTACTCTTACTACGTCAACATCCAGAACCTCTCTTATATCCTTCTCAAAGCTATCTGGAGTAGCTCTGGGAATTACTGCGAGGTTGTCATTGGCTCTGGCTACCACGCCAATATTAACATTTTTGTTGAAGCTGGTAAGTTTGAGCATTTTCACTCAGCCAGCTCAACAGCAATACTGCCGTCTTCCTGAGGTTTTGCCCTGACTCTTATCTTTGAGGGCACTTTTGTTATGCCCCTCTCCCAGATTTTCTCATTCAGGGACTCAGACAGCTTTACATTCTCGTTCTTCATGTGCTTGGCTATAAATCTCTTAATATACCTTATAGCCTTGGCTACCCTCTTACTTAAAGGTGCCTTTTCTTTCACCTCTCTTAGAGGTATTGTGTATATTCTTTCTTCTGCCATGGCTATCACACCTTGAGCTTACTTCTTCTCCAGTGTCTCCTCTTGGGGTGGGTTCTCACTCTTCCCAGAGTCTTACCCACAACCCATACAGGTACTGGGCGGTTCTGCTTCATAGCTTTAGCCAGTCTAAGCTTTCTTGACAGCTCAACTTTACCCATTTGAATCACCTTTATATCCTATAACTCTACTTTGAATGTGTTTCTTTGGGAAGAGCTCCTTTACATTGTAGCCCTTCCTTTTTATAAATTCTCTTATCTCAGCCTCGTAATCAGACTTCTCCAGTCTTTCACTTAAATCTTTCCTGTATTCAAATATCTCGTCAGTTAGCCTATTTATAGTTTTATATCCCAGCCCGCGAAGGGGGGCTATGTACTCAACGCCAAATCTATCCTCTAGACTTCTTATTTCCTGAAGGCTGAGCTTTGGACTTCTGTCATCTCTCCTTGTTCCATCGCCTATTGCAACACTAACCTTTGCAACCTCTTTTAGAGCTTGCCGGTGTATATAATTTATGCCTCTACTTGGGTGTCCGTCCTCTATTATTCTGTTGCAGCCTTTTTCCAGAATGCTTATGTCCAGCCTCAGAACTTTGTGCTGGAACCCAAGGCTCCTGGCAGTTTCCTGAGCAGCCAGATAGCTGTCCAGAAGGCCAAAGTTGACAGTAATCAGCTCAACTTCATGGCCAATAAGTTTGAGTATGTGAGCAGCCAGCGAACTGTCCTTGCCGCCGCTGTAGAGAAGAGCAACCTTCATATTCTTCTTATCTTTATATCTCTGCGCTTCTCTGTCACCCTTCTTAGAATCTCTTTGAGCTGGGCATCTGTTATCTTCTGGGTTATCTGCCCTGCCTGGGCAAGCTGAATCAGAAGAGCCTCAACTTTTGCTGCAAACTCTGGCTTTGCCATTTTTATTGTGGTAAGCCTGCTTCTCGCATCAGGTGTCAAAATCTGCTGGAGGAGTAACTTTTTCTGCTGCTCTATAGCCTTAAGCTGCTCCTGTCTGGCAGCTTCTTCCTGCAGCTGCTTCTGAAGCTCCATAAGCTTCTTTTTCTTTAACTCCTCCAGATCATCCATAGCTTCACCTGTACCTTTCCAGCTCGGGGTACTTCCTTATTATTTTTGCAGCAATTTTATCTATAAAACTTGTACCTTTTGGGGTTATTTTCCTCCCATTCTCAGTTTTCTCCACAAAGCCTGCTTTTTCCAGCTGATTAAGAATATTCTTTATTACTGCACCGCTTCCACCACGAATAGCATCCGGCTTGTGTCCTCTGTTCTTTCTTCCACCGTACCACCTTCTCAGAGTTGGTATTCCAACAGGACCGTGGACATAGAGCTTCCTGAGAAGGGAGGCACTCCTGATATACCACCAGTCTTTCTGGGTGGGTGACTTCTCTCTATTAGCACCAGTTTTAACAAAGGCTGCCCAGGTGGGCTGCTTGATTTCCTTTACCTTCTTGAGTTCCTTGGATAATTCTGCTATCAAATCATTCTGGGGAACATCATATACTGTGGCCATATTATACCTCCATTATCTCATCAATTACCGGGAGGAGAGTTTACCTCTTCTGCTCCTGAATAATCCAAAGCTGTTTCCTACAATTTGTATTATCTCAGAATTAGTAGCATCAGCAACCTCTTTTGCAATCTCTTTGGTGGTCTTCTCAAACCTTGCAGCCTTAAGTACTCTAACCTTTATCAGGCTGTTCTTCTCCAGCTGCCTTTTAACTTCTTCTATAACTTTTTCAGTTCCTGCTTTACCTATCCATACGCTGGGTTTTGATGTGTGAAGCCTCTTTCTCAGATTTTTCATATCTTTCCCTCTTCTCTCTTGTCATGGGTATTCTTCTTACTCTGCCACATTCTAGGCATGTTATAATCACTCTGCCTTTATTCAGGCGTACCCGCATATTGTAGCCGGGCATTAAAAAGCTTTTGCATCCCCTGCAGAAGCTAAGCTTCCACTTTTCTGGTAGTCTGACATTGTAGCGGAGAGCTATCTTCCAGGCGAGCCTTGCATATCTGTTGGCCCTCGTTTTATTCTTAAAAAAATTCTCCTTAGCAAGTTTGAAAAGTATATCTATTCTCTCTCTTGCAATTTTCCTCTCCAGCTTAATATTTCTTCTTGTCATCTCTCAGCCTCATAATGCAGGAAATTATGGTTTGGGTGATAACTCTTTTATATTTAACACATTAAATAAATAATAATGAATAGAGTTTCCAGTTATACCAGAAAGATTGAATATATCTTCAGCAGCCTTGATAAAATTGAGACTCCTGAGAATGAAAAGGAGTTATATGCAATTTTTTATTTAATCCACACTTCAATTGAAGCTTCCATGGATATATGTGCCATGCTGGTTAAAGACCTGGGTGGAATACCTGGAGATGACTACACCAATATAGAGTTTTTAATAGAAAAGGGTGTGTTGAAGGACAATATTGGGGAGAAAATGAAAAAATTGAATGGGATGAGGAATATTCTTGTTCATAGATACAATAAAATTGATGAAAGTTTGATAGTTGATAGTATTGATGAAATAAAAGAAGTACTTGAAAAGTTTGTGTATGGTGTTAATAATGCTCTCAGAAAAATCTTTTGAAGAAATAAAGAGGGAGCTTCTGCCTATAAAAAATCTGGGAAAAGGTGTTGTTATATATGGAAGTGTTCTAACTGAACATTTTATCCCGGGAAGAAGTGATATCGACGTTGCTATAATAACAATGATGAAAGAGAACAATGAGCAAATCTGGAAGGATGCTCTCGGAAGGGTAAATCCAGAGAAGTATGATGTGAGAGTTTTTGAGCTTTTGCCTCTTCATATAAAGGCTCAGATTATTAAAAACTACAGGACTGTTTCTGGAGATGAAGGAGAGATTGGGGAATATTTTTACTACTGGAGAAAACTGGCAGAACATATTGAGATGAGAAGAGAGCCTGTGACTATAGAAGATCTGAGAGCTGGCAGAGAGAGACTTAAAAAGCTCAGTTTATCCTGATTTTATATGCCTGTAGTAGTTGCTTGCTATCTCATTTGCAGCAGCCCAGGCAGTAAGCCTTCCATCAAAAATGGAGACTCTTTCATTAACAAAACTGTAGTCCTTCTTAAAGTCTCCTCTTGGAAAGCCTCCAGCAATAACCAGAGCTCTGCTCCGTGAGGAGAGCTTTTTAGAGGCTCCCCAGGGGTTTTCCAGCTTTCCCCTGCTGGTAAGGAGAAGAGAAAAATCAGGCTTAACAACTCTATAAAAATCTCTCGGAGTACCTCTGTGGAGGGAGAGAAGAACTTTTCCCTCTGCAAAGATTATTCTCTTTCTGAAGAGACTTTCCAGAAGCCCTTTAAATCTGTGGTAGGCTCTGGGCAGCCTCACCTCTGGAGATATGTTTATTATATAGTCATTGCGGGTGTGCACTGCTACCTTAAGCTTTCCAATTTTATTCAGAGGAGACTCCAGAAGGTTTAAAAGGGTTAAAAAGGTTATATCTGGTCTTCCCCTCCTTTCCCCATCTTTGAGCTTCTGCATTGCTCTGAAATGGATGCCTGAGTCCAGAAGAATATCCTCGGGAGGCTTTCTTCTTGACCTGGCGAAGGCTTTTATTGCTTTTGATTTTCTAATCTCTTCCGGAATAGTTTCAATCTCAGCTTCTGAGATGAGAAAATAGAGCATGGGGAAAGAATAAAGCTTCACATATTAAATAACATCTAAAATTCAGCTCTGAAGGTCTTCCTCCTCAAGCTTCTCTTTGGGCACCTCAAAGAATTCAAAGGTATTGTAGAGCCTAATACTGGCTAAGCCCTTCTCCTTATTTTTGAAGAACTCCTCTTTATCGATATAGATGAACTTAACATACCCTTTTGTCCTTTCTGGTTCAATAAAGAGCACCACTACACCTTCTGTTCTATTATCATAATTAAATACAGACTCAGCAAGAGCTATTATTCTTTCTACTTTGTCGAGAGTTCCACTGTAGGAGGGAATATCAATTATGGCAAAGACCACCTTTTCTCTATTTATTTCTATACCGAAGGCTTCCTCAAGAGACCTATTGGTGGTGAAGTAGTAGTTTTGAAGCACCACACCTTTATATCTCAGGTCTCTTGCTATACTTTTAATAATTTCTTCCTCAATAGAATTTACTTTTCCTGTTTTTTCAATTTCTTTCTTTTTGTCGGTATCAAGCAATATGCCAGCACCCAGCACACCAACAATAAAAAGAATAATAACAATCTTAACGCTGGTCTTCATGATGATTAATTTTATATAAGAATATAAAAAGGCTTCGCACTGAAAATTTTGGGAAATAGAGGTTAGGCTGCGCCGAGGGCAGCCTCTATTCTTGCAGCTATCATCTCCTTCTGAGCAGCACCAATTATTCTGTCAACTTCCTTGCCTCCCTTAAAGACCACCATGGTTGGTATGTTCATCACACCATAGCGGTAGGCCAGGGAGGGGTATTTTTCTGTATTAAGCTTTGCAAATTTCACCTTTCCCTTATACTCTTTTGCGAGCTCCTTGAATACTGGTGCAAGAATTCTGCAGGGTGCACACCATTCGGCCCAGAAGTCCACTATGACAGGCTGCTCAGAATCGAGAACCTCCTCATCCCAGTTTGAATCTGTTGCTTCAAAGAGGTTTTCTCCCAGTTCACTGGGATCTCCTGGCCTTATACCATACTGCATCTCTAAGAGGTCATCCTTTGTAAGGTTGCTGTTATTTATCTCTTCCTCTATCTTCTTGAGCTCTTCCATACTTTCAGCAGTCTTAACAGCATTGCTTGGACAGCCTCTAACGCAGGTAAAACAATCTCTGCATAGGCTGTTGTCAACAGCAATCCCACCTATGGTGCTGTCGTAGCGCAGGGCTCCATAGGGGCAGAGCCTGGCTGCACCGCAGGCAGGACTGTTGTCGCAGATTCGTGTATCAATTGCTACAGGCATATCATTTCCCCCGTATATGTTTTAGTATGTTCAACATATAGTAACATAATATAGAATTAATGTAAAGGGTGCTGCAATTCAAAATCAGAATAAGTTATGGGCAAACGCAGGAGGTCAGATCTTCAAGGGTCAGAGTTAAAAGCTCGTCTCCCTCATCGAGAATTTTTGTCACCTTGTCTGTTTTGAGGCGGTAGTAAATTTCCCTGCCCTCCTTTCTTGAAGCAACAACACCACAGTCTTTGAGCATTCTCAGGTGCTGGGAAACAGTACTCTGCTTTAGCCCGAGCTTTTCCATAATTGAAGAGACATTTCTCTCTCCCTCGCGAAGTGTTTCAAGTATTTTCAGTCTTGTAGGGTCTGCGAAAACCTTGAAGGTTTTGGCTTTGAGCTCAAGCCAGGTTTCTCTTTTTCTACCTTCCTCCATAGCAATTGAGCTGTGGTTAACATGGGTAAAATGATTAAATTTATATATCATGATGTAATAATATATTTCATGACTCAGAAGAAAAAATTTACTGTGCTGCTCTTCCACGATGAGCTGTGCCAGGTTTTTAATGCTCTGATGACAGCCTTGAGTCTCCTGCGCTCAGGGGCAGAGGTGACAATTTTCTTTGGCTCTCGAGGAATCAATGCAGTTCACAGGGATAAAATAAATGAGCTGAAGTGTCTTCCAGACCAGCCTGAGGAGATTCAGAAGGCTGTAATGGACAAGATGGATGAGCTTGCCTTACCTACGCCTGAGGACATGCTAACTATGCTTGAGATGGAGGGTGCCCTGCTTCTTGCCTGTCCTCTCAATAAGGACATCTTTGAATTCAGAGATGAGGACTTTATAGAGGGTGTGGCAATAGCAGACCCGGATACCTTCTACACAGACATACTCATGAAGAGCGACTATGTTCTAAGCTTCTAGGGATTTCTATGGGTGTTGAAGAAGTCGACCTGAAAAGCTGGGAGAAGGAAGTTTTGAAATATCATCTTCCAGTGGTGGTGGACTTCTACTCCAGCTTCTGCCCTCCCTGCTCTGTCATGGAGAAAATTCTTGAGAGCATTTCAGAAAAGTACACTGGTAGAGTAAAATTTGTAAGGGTGGATGTTGATGCTGAGGAAGAACTGGCTGAGCGCTATTATATAATGAGTGTCCCCACTATAGGTATTTTTGTCGGGGGAGAGCTTATTCAGGGCTTCACTGGAGTTATCGATGAAAATATACTTATAAGGGCAATTGAGAGTGTTATTTAATAATGTAAAGATAATTATAATAATTTTAACTTCTCTGGAATTTCATGGGAATATTTCCAATGGGATAAAACTTTAAAGAACATTATTA
>CAZCRG010000007.1:0-19067 GCA_964501105.1 Candidatus Hydrothermarchaeota archaeon
GTAGTAATCAAGCCTAGCCTGTGCTGCAAAAAGCCTGCCAACACTGGAGCAACAGTAGAGCTAGGCTATCTCGAGCAGATATTTAAGCTCTATGAAGATCTTGCAGATGAAATCTATGTTGTTGAAAGCAACAGCCCACATGTGGATGCAGATGAGATTTGTTCTTATCTTGGATTAAAAGACCTCTTGGAATATTACAATGTAAAATGGATAAACCTGTCCAGAGATGTTTTTATCCCCGTAGAGAAAGACTTTATTGTGATGAATAAGGGGTCTCCTATCCCAAAAACTATTTTAAAAGCTGATGTTTTCATAAACCTAGGCAAAATGAGAACAGATAGGTTAACAATAGTAAATTTGAGTCTTGGTAATCTCTTCAGCCTTATCCCCAATAGGAGAGAGAAGTTTTATCTTAATCTCAGCGATGCCATAAATGACATGTTGATGGTTAGAGTGCCTGATATTAATATAATTGATGGCATTATTGCCATGGAAGGAGAAGCACCGGAAAATGGTAGAGCCAAAAGAATGGACTTAACCCTTGCCAGCAGAGATCCTGTTGCCTTGGATACAATATCCTGCCACATCATGGGTATTAATCCCGTGCATGTAGAACACATAGTTAAAGCAGGTTACTATGGATTTGGTGAATATATCTTTAAAAGAATAGAAATCTCAGGTGAGAAAGTTGAAAATGTAAGGGATAGATTTCTCCTGCCCTAAAAACTCCACCACTCTGAGAGTAAACCTTTCACTTCTTCTACTATTTCCACTGCCCCTTCTGCTGGCTTTCTCTCCACATCAACTTCCCTAAAATCAAGCTCAAAGAGGCCAGCAAGAGTTGAATAGACAGAAAATGCTAAAGCATCCTGATTGTAGCCGCCTTCAAGAGTGAATAGAGTCCTTGCTCCAAACTCTCTAAGAAAGTTCGCTATTTTAAAGTAACTCTGCTCTGTAAGCATAAAATTGGCAAGGGGGTCTAAAGCATGGGCATCATAGCCTGCAGAGACTATAACTAACTCAGGCTTAAACTGCTCCAGCACGGGCACAGCAATCTGCTCAAAGACATAAAGGTAAGAAGCATCATCTGTGCCTGGAGGTAGGGGAAGGTTTATGTTATATCCTATGCCATCGCCACTGCCTGTATCTCTTATATAGCCAGTGCCCGGATATAGAGGATGCTGATGGAGGCTAAGGTAGAGTACATCACTTCTGGAGTAGAAGATATTTTCAGTGCCGTTGCCGTGGTGTACATCAATATCAAGAATGAAGACTCTTCTTGCAATCTTTTTTTCAAGAGCATAGGCTGCCGCTACTGCAGCATTGTTGAAAAGGCAGAAACCCATGGCTCTCTCTCGAGTGGCGTGGTGCCCAGGAGGTCTTACCAGAGCAAAAGCCTTACTGTACTCAAGAGCCTTTATAGCTCCCCCTGCAGCAAGAAGTGCAACTTCAAAAGAACTCCTATTCAGGTAGGTATCAGGGTCTGCCCCTGCTTCCTGTTCAGAAAGCCTTCTTATATTCTGGTAGTGCTCCGGTGTGTGAACTCTGAGAATGTCCTCCTCTGAAGCTCTTAAAGGCTCAACAAACTCAAGCTCCACCTCCTTTTCCTTGATATGCCTGAGAACAGCCTCAAGTCTGTATTTATTCTCAGGATGCCCCTCCAGGTTGTGCCTGAGATACTCAGGGGAGTAAATAATCATATTCTTAAAAGGAATTTCAGGATATTAAATATTACGATTAGAGTGTCCCTGAAGGGATGAATATAGGATTTCTCAGCACCATAGATTGTTGTGATAGGAGCTTCGGCTATCCTGAAGCTTTTCCTCTTTGCCTCGAGTATCATAATATGCTCAAGAGCATAGCGCTCTGCCTTGAGCTCCAGCTCCCTAACTCTCTCACCCCTTATGGCTCTGAAGCCTGACTGAGGGTCAGTAATCTTCTGCCCAGCCAGAAGACTCATGAGAAGAGAAGCAACTTTGTTGGATATCTTGCTCTTCAGGGGCATATTTTTGACATCTTTGTGAAATCTCGACCCTATTACCAGGTCGCTACTCCTCAGCTCCTCCAGAAGCACTGGAATCTCTTCAGGCAGGTGCTGCCCATCGCCATCCATAATTACAACAGCATCATAACCCGAGCAAAGCTTCAAGCCTTCCCTGACTGCATTGGCCTTGCCTGTATTTCTCTCAAGCCTGATAACCTCAGCACCTGCTCTCTCAGCCAGTTCTGAGCTATTATCAGTACTTCCATCGTCGACAACAACAACCTTATCCACATACTTAAGAGTTTCTGCCACAAGCTCTCCTATTGTTTTTCCCTCATTGAGAACAGGAATAACTGCAATTTTCTTCATCTCATCACCTTTTTTTTTTACAATATGATCAACTCTGACCCCATTTCTGACAAGATACTTAGCGATAAATCTCCTGTGGCAGCCCCTGGGTGAGGCTTCAAGACACATTAAAGCAGTCTTTTTTCTCTCTGCCAGCCTTAAAAGCTCTTCAATACCTCTCTTATATTCTTCTGTCTCCATATACTTCTCATAGCCATCTTTTCTGAAGCCTCCAAGAGACTTAAAATGTCTGTACTCTATGCCAGCTATTTCAAGGGCAGCCTTAAGATTCTCAGATTTAAACTCCTCCATCCTGGAGGTGGGAAATCTTCTAACATCAGCTACAGCTTCAATTTCAAACTTTTTCAGAGTGGCTATAAAATCCTCAAGGCTGAAGCGAGAATAGCCTATAGTATAAATTTTCATTTTCTCAACCTTAGGTTGAAGAGCATCTCAACGTCCTCTTTTCTGAAAAAGGTGTAATCCAGCACAAGAAGGTTCTTTTCCTCTCCAATTATTCTATCTTCATAGCCATACCAGTAGACAACAGCACCAGTGCCAAAGCTCCTGATATACTTGCTGTACTGCTTCTTCAAATACCTTTTGTGCTCCTCGGCTGAGCCAAATAGAGCCTTGCTCTCAATCCAGTTTATTTTGAAGCCCAGAATTTCCAGTTCACTGGTTAAGAAATCGGGAGTTAGAATATTGCCAACCCTTATATATTCACTGTTGGTCATAAAAATAGCACCAGAGCTTATAAGCCATCTTTCAATAATTTTCTCCCCGAGGCGGGACTTTTCTTCCTGCAGCTCATGAGCTTCTGGTGAAAACACAAAATCTTCAGAAAGAGCCTCTTTAACCTCACGTCTCAACCTTTCATCCTCAATAGTCTCAGGATTCTTAATTTTCTGCTTAACAGCAAATTTTGATAACCCCAAAGCCTTCAAAAGTTCTCTGGCAACCAGCACAGGCATAAAGCCAAGCTCTTCAGACATCTCAAGAATACTCTTCCCACTCTGCCAGTCTTCAAGAAGCTCTTTCTCCTTAGAGGTGAGAGATAGAAAGTTTATCCTTGTATTCTCAACTATCTTCTGAGTTAATATTTCTTCAAGCACAGCCTCAGGTACAGAAAACTCTGAGCTTAACCTCCCTACATCTTCAGGGCTTTCAAGCCTTCTAAGTATTTCAATGTAAGTGTCAGTTTTCAATAAACCACCCTTAACTGTACTTAAAAAGTTCTCATCGTTTAGAAAATACCAATTTTCCTGCTGAGCAACCTGTTACAATAAGATTGCTTCATAGACAAAAGTAGCTATGCAGCTTATAAAATAAACAAGATACAGTGTTCAAAGCTGGCGATAAGATTACCCTTGTGCCTGCTATAGCTGGAGGTTGAGAAGTTTTGCTATATTTTTCCCTCTGATCTTCTCCTTCTCCTCATCACTGAGACTTTCAATCTGCTCAAATTTGTCCACCATCTCAAAGTACATACTGGCATAGGGGGAATCTGAGCCTGCTATAATTCTGTCGGCTCCAAGTGCGTCGACAGATTTAATAATATCCTCAACCTTGGCTTTAACTGTGCCCAGATAAAGATTATCTGCCTCCTCACAGGCCTCAATGAAGCCCTCGCCTCGCATGTGGGCGATAATTATCTTTGCCTCTGGAACCTCTTTCGCGAGGGCTGCAATTTCAAGGTTCTTTGACTCGTGTTTTCCATTATCAAAGACCACAGGTATATTATATCTGGCAGCAAGTTTGATTATCTTCAGAACCATGGGATGATCTGGAAAGAAGTTCTGGGCCGTTGGGTGGAGCTTAAAGCCCTTGAGATTCAACTCTTCAACACACCTCTTGGCCTCAAGAATAGCCTTCTCTCTTGCGTGGGGGTCTAAACGGGCAAAGCCTATAACTCTGCCCCCGCTCTCCCTCTGGGCGCTGGCTATAAAGCTGTTGGAGCTTGAAAAGCTCACTCCAGCATTTTCGTCGTTAAAGGGGAACACAACAGCAGCATCAACTTTGCAGTCGTCCATCCTTTTTATTATCTCCTGAAGGCTCTGCTCAGCCTTATCGGCCTTATCAGGGCCGCCGAGGTGGCAGTGGGAATCAATTATCATTTTCCTCACACCCTCCTACTGAATTTCTTAACAGCTTCCACCATTACCTTAACATTATCCACAGGAGTATCTTTGTGCACACCATGGCCGAGATTGAAGATGTGCCCCTCTCTTCCTCCAGCCTGCTCAAGAATGCCCTTCACCCTCCTTTCAATCTCCTCTCTTGGAGCAAATAGTACCATGGGGTCAAGATTGCCCTGAATAGCTTTTTTGTAGCCTACTCTACTCCAGGCTTCTGCAAGAGGTATCCTCCAGTCTATACCAATAACATCTCCACCTGCTTCACTGGCGAGGTCGAGAAAGGTTGAAGCCTGATTGGCGAAGTGAATCACAGGTACTTCTCCTTTTGCATCTAAGCTGGAGATTATCCTTGAAGTGTGTTCCATAACATATTGTTTGTAATCTTCAGGAGTAAGACAGCCTACCCAGGAATCAAAAATCTGCACAGCATCAACTCCAGCTTCAATCTGGGCATTGAGATATTTTACCACTGTCTCACTGAGCTTTTCCATGAGAAGGGCAAAGGTCTCTGGTTCAGAGAACATCATCTCCTTGGTATATCTAAAGTCCCTGCTCCCTCCTCCTTCTATCATATAGCTGGCTAAGGTGAAGGGGGCACCTGAGAAGCCTATTAGAGGTAGCTTACCTGAAAGCTTTTCTTTGATGAGCTTTATCGCCTCGAGAACAAAGGGCATCTTTTCTTCAGGCTCAGGTATCTCCAGGGCCTCAACATCCTCAAGAGTCCTCACAGGGTTGTGGAGCTTTGGTCCAAGCTTCTCCACAAACTCAAGCTTCATACCCATAGCCTCTACAGGCACAAGGATGTCACTGAAGAGAATAGCTGCATCCACTTCCAGAGCTTTAACGGGCTGAAGAGTTACCTCGGCAGCAACCTCTGGCTTCTTGCACATCTCAAGAAAGGTGTACTTCTCCTTAACCTCCTGATACTCAGGCATATAACGTCCTGCCTGACGCATCAGCCAGACTGGTGTGCGCTCCACTGGCTCCCTGAAGCAGGCTCTAATAAAGAGGTGTTCAGACATGATAGAAAATACTCAGGAGAGATATAAAAAAGTATGGATGGGTGGGGTTGCCTTCAGTGTTTTTTGAAAGCTATAAGCTTCCCTCTAAGTCAGGGCTAAAGACTTTCTCTGCTGGATTAGGCAATAGCTCTTTAACCACCTTAGCGAGCCTGTATCCTTAAAGCCATTGATTTAATAGCCATAATTCAATAAAAAAAAGCATGACAGTGTAGAAAAAGCTTTTAAGCCTGGAAAAGAAAAACACACTCATGCGTATTGTAAGGCTGGAGGAAGTAACAGAAGCTGTGGAGAGGCTTGCTATTGAGGCATCTCATGTTGCCAGAAAGGAGATGATAGAAAAGATAGAAGATGCTCTTGAGGTTGAGGAATCTGAGGTTGGCAGGGACATCCTTAAAAAACTTTTAGAAAATGCTGAAATTGCTGAAAGAGAAAAAATACCCTACTGCCAGGACACAGGTGTTGCTTTAATCTTTGTGGAACTGGGCGAGGAGGTTGCCTTTGATTCTTCAGGTTTTATAGAGGCAATAAATGAAGGTGTCAGGAGGGGCTACAAAAAAGGATATCTGAGGAAATCCATAGTTAAGGACCCTCTCAGGAGAGAGAATACTGGCGATAATACCCCTGCGATTGTGCATATAGACCTTGTAAAGGGCGATAGGTTAAAAATAAAGTTCTGTGCCAAGGGTTCGGGGAGCGAAAATATGTCGAGAGTTAAAATGCTCAAGCCTGCTGAGGGCTGGGAAGGAATTAAGAGCTTTGTTCTTGAAACTGTAAAGGAAGCAGGCCCAAACCCCTGCCCGCCCATAATAATTGGCCTTGGAATAGGCGGCAATCTTGAAAGAGCTCCTCTGCTGGCAAAAAAGGCATTATATAGGGGAATAGGAACTGAACATTCTGACCCCTTCTATGCTGAAAAGGAAAGGGAGCTGCTTGAGGAGATTAATTCTCTTGGAATAGGCCCCCAGGGAATGGGAGGCAGAGTTACCGCCCTGGAGGTTCACATTGAAGAAGCACCCTGCCACATAGGCTCTCTACCTGTAGCTGTAGTTATTGACTGCCATGCTCACAGATACAGGGAGGTGGAACTTTGATTCATATAACCACGCCGCTGAGCGATGAAGTAGTACTCAGTCTAAAAGCTGGCGACAGAGTTGAGTTGAGCGGTATTATCTACTCAGCCAGAGATGCCACCCACAGAAAGTTTTTTGAAACTCTGGATAGAGGAGAGCCTCTGCCCTTTGATATAAGGGGGCAGGTAATCTACTATATGGGACCGACGCCGCCCAGACCTGGAAGAATTATTGGAGCAGCAGGACCTACCACCTCTTCAAGAATGGACAGCTACACTCCTAGGCTCCTTGAGCTGGGGCTTAAGGGGATGATTGGCAAGGGCAAGAGGGGTAAGGAGGTGAGAGAGGCTATATTGAAAAATAAAGCTGTTTACTTCGCCGCTATAGGAGGTGCAGGCGCCCTTGCAGCAAAGAGAATAAAAAAATTTGAGCTAGTAGCTTATCCCGAGCTGGGGCCTGAGGCCCTATATAAACTCGAGGTGGAGAGGTTTCCTCTGATAGTGGCCAATGACTCCTATGGTAACGATATTTTTGAGCTGGCACTGAGAAGATGGAACAGATAAATTTATATTGTTAAGATAAGATATACATGAAAAATCATGATAAATTCTTTCGGTGATTTTATGAGTGAAGACGAGCTCAGCTACACCCTTAAGTTTAGTGAAGGTGTTGTGCTTTTTGAGAGGGACTCTTCCAGAGATAAAAGGAGACTCACCTATACCAGCGATAAATGCGTTGGCTGTGGAATGTGTGCAGAAGCATGTCCCACAAAGGCTATTTCTCTCGGTCCTATTGGAGCAATAGATAAAGGGCTTTCTGATGCTCCTCACATCTCCATAAATCCTGAAAAGTGCGTACTCTGCGGAATATGCAGTGCAGTCTGCCTTTTTAATGCCATAGATGTGGAGATTAATGGAGAAAAGGTCAAGGAAAGTAAGGATTTTGTCAATTACGAGAAGGTTTATCTCTTCAATCAGGATAAATGCAAGATGAAGGATGAGGAGAAGCTTGAGGCCTGCGAGGAGTGCAAGAATGTCTGCCCCAGGGACGCCATAACCTTTGCCGGCATTAAAGAAGTTGATGGAAAGAAAATAAACACCATGGAGAGAGATGAGGAAAGCTGTGTTTTCTGCACCTCCTGCGAAAAAGCATGTCCCACTGAAGCTATTAAGGTAAACAGAATTTTTGAGGGCGAAGTTATTGTGGACCAGGAGGCATGTCAGGGCTGTGGTAGCTGTGAGCAGATTTGCCCCACAGGAGCTATTTATTTACCCAGCTCTGGAAAGCCCTGGGAGAAGAACGCAAAAGTTGAGGTGGCATCCCAGATATGCTGCTTCTGCTCAGCCTGCGAGAAGGTTTGCCCGGTGGATGCCATTACTGTTAAAAGAAGCAGTGTAAGGTACACCAAGGGTGAAGAGAAGTCCTGGACGAAGGCCTGGGAAAAGACCTTTAATAATTTTGTAGGGTGAAAGTATGGGGAACTTCACTTTAAAGATAGATGAGGAACTCTGTCAGGGTTGCGGCAACTGTATTGTGGTATGCCCTGTAAGTGCTCTCAGCGACACCAGTGTGGCTGGTGGCTCTGGTTCTGAAGAAAAGAAAACCTTTGGAGTTTCCACAGGTGCTGTTAGAATCTATGATCCTGAGTTCTGCACTGGCTGCGGAACCTGCGTGCGTGCCTGCGGCTATGGTGCAATAGAAATTGAGGTGGAGAAGCCCAGAGAACTGGAGGCAAAGCTTTCTGCAGACAATCTGTGGATGACAGGAGAAAAAGCTAGAGTTTACGACCTTATAAAGAAGGAAGGTCCCCTTTCTATTGAGCAGGTAGCAGAGAAGCTTGGAATATCATCAAGACTTGCGGCAAACTTAATATTTACTCTTAAAAATGAGAACAAGGTCTTTGAAGCAGGTAAAATCGAAGAAGACCATAAAGTTGGATATATTTACACAAGTGAGCCTCCCAAGGCAGAGGAGAAGAAAGAGGAAGTTGAAGAAGCTGCAGAGATAAGTGTTGATCCTGAAAAGGCTGAAAAGCTCAGAAGGAGTCTTGAAACTGTGATTGAAAACTTCAACACTGTAAAGATAAGGTTCATGCTTGAAACAGGAAAGCTGGACAAAGTAAAGGAAGAGCTTGTTACCAAGCTGGAAGAGAGGTGAAAGAATGCTGGAAGTTACTCTCATTACTGGAAGGACTGTTGCCCAGGGAGAGGCTATGGAGACAGGCAAAACTCTGGAGAAGTTCTCCAAGGCCTGTGCCACAGTTGAACTTGACCCTGAGGATATGCTCAAGCTTGGAGTTAAAGAGGGCGATACAGTCAAGGTTGAAACCTCAGCAGGAAGTGTTGTGGTAAAGGCTGTAAAATCCAAGGATGCACCCCATGAGGGTATAGCTTTTATGCCTATGGGTCCATGGGCCAATGTTGTTGTTGGCTCTGGCACAGATGGCACAGGAATGCCTCCCTTCAAGGGTATTGGGGCAAAGGTTGTGCCTGCTCCAGATGAAAAGGTGCTTGACGCTCAGGAGCTGGTGGAAGCTCTCTATTCAAAGTTTCTTGAAGAGAAGAGGTGAAAATTATGACTCACAATGATGTTGTGTGCACCTTCTGCGGAACCCTCTGCGATGACATTCAGGTGGAGACCGAGGGTAACATGATTAAAGATGTGAGGCATGCCTGCAGGATAGGCACTGCAAAATTTCTCAGTGCAAATGATCTGGAGCATAGGCTTCTCAAGCCCATGGTGAGGAAGAATGGTAAGCTGGTTGAGGTGAGCCTTGAAGAGGCAATTGAAAAGGCTGCAGAAATCCTCAAACAGGCAAAGAAACCACTTCTCTACGGCTGGAGTTCAACAAGCTGCGAGGCTGATAAGGTTGGAATAGAGATAGCCGAGAATCTTGGAGCACTTATAGACAGCACATCAACAGTCTGCCACGGCCCCACTGTTCTTGCAGTTCATGATGTTGGCGTTGCAAGCTGCACACTGGGCGAGGTTAAAAATAGAGCAGACCTGGTTATCTACTGGGGTTCCAATCCAATGCATGGGCATCCCAGGCACCTTTCAAGATATTCCATATTCCCAAGAGGCTACTTCCGTGAGAGGGGCCAACAGGACAGAAAGCTTGTGGTTATTGATGTAAGAAAAACTGATACTGCAAAGCTTGCCAATGTATTTATTCAGGTGGAGTACGGCAAGGATTATGAACTTGTTTCTGCTCTCAGGAAGATTATCAATGGCGGTGAGCTGAAGGTTGAGAGTGTTGCAGGTGTTCCGAAGGAGAAGATTATTGAGCTGGCAGAGATGATGAAGGAGGCTCAGTTTGGAGTTCTCTTCTTCGGCATGGGACTTACCCAGAGCTTTGGAAAGCACAGGAATATAGATAATGCCATTTCTCTTGTCAGAGACCTGAATGCTCATACCAAGTTTGTTATAATGCCCATGAGGGGGCACTACAATGTGGTTGGCTTCAGCGAGGTTCTGGCCTGGCAGGCAGGTTTCCCCTTTGCAGTGGACTTTTCCAGAGGCTACGCCAGGTATAACCCAGGCGAAACAACTGCCAATGATGTTCTCCAGCGTGGCGAGGTGGATGCTGCCCTTGTAATAGCCTCAGACCCTGTTTCTCACTTCCCAAAGAAGAGTGTGGAGCACCTTGCAAAGATACCCTATATAGCCATAGATATTCACCCAACGCCTACCACAGCTTTAGCAGATGTTGTGATACCAACTGCCATAGCTGGAATTGAGGTTGAGGGCACAGCCTACAGAATGGATACTGTGCCTATCAGACTCAGGAAGGTAAAGGAGCCTCCAGAAGGCGTACTAAGTGATGTTGAAATCCTTGAGAGGCTCAGGGATAAGCTTCTGGAGAGTGAGTGAAATGGAGCTTGTGCTTAAAAATGGTTTTGTTTATGACCCCATCAATGGGGTAAATGGAGAGAAGAAGGATATTTTCATAAAGGACGGCAAGATTGTCGAGAGCCTGAATGGAAGTGCAAAGGAGATTGACTGCTCAGGCAAGATTGTTATGCCTGGTGGCGTTGAAATTCACAGCCATATAGCTGGTGGAAAGGTTAACTCGGGAAGACTGCTCAGGCCTGAGGATCACTTTAAACACGTCCAGCCCAAGACAAAGCTAACAAGAGGATGCACAGGCTACTCAACGCCTTCAACTTTTCAGACAGGTTATCTCTATTCACAGCTTGGCTACACTACAGCCTTCACAGCAGCAGTTCCTCCTCTGATGGCAAGACATACCCATGAGGAACTTCATGACGTGCCCATGCTTGACAAGTCTGGCCTGGTGTTAATGGGCAACAACTGGTTCCTTCTCAAATATCTAAAAGATAAGGACTACGAGAGAGCAGCAGCCTATGTTGCCTGGCTTCTGAAGGCTGCCAAGGGCTATGCCATAAAGGTGGTTAACCCTGGTGGAGCAGAGGCCTGGGGCTGGGGCAAAGATGTTAGAAGTTTAGATGAACCTGTGCCTCACTTTGATATTACTCCCAGAGAGATAATAACTGGCCTTATGGAAGTCAATGAGATGCTCTCACTGCCTCACTCCATTCACATCCACTTCAACAATCTCGGTAGGGTAGGGAACTATACTACCACTCTTGAATCCCTCGATTTGACCACTGACAAGAAGAGCTCTCGAGACAGGCAGGTGATGCAGGCAACCCATCTTCAATTCCACTCCTATGGCGGCGATTCCTGGAAGACCTTTGAGAGTAAGGCCGACGAGGTAGCCAAGGAGATAAATAAGAGGGATAATGTGGTTATAGATACAGGTAATGTCATATTTGGCGATACAACTACAATGACTGCCGACGGCCCCATGGAGTACTATCTTTCTTCTCTCACCAAATACAAGTGGATGAACAGAAATATTGAGCTTGAAACCTCGCCAGGAGTTACACCTGTTTTCTACTCAAAGAAGAGCCCGGTCTCAACTGTCCAGTGGGCAGTCGGCCTTGAACTTGCTCTTCTCATTGAAGATCCCTGGAAGGTCATGGTGACAACTGACCACCCCAATGGCGGGCCCTTTGTAAATTACCCCACAATAATGGCCTGGCTTATGAGCAGTAAATATAGAGAGGAAACTATGTCTGGCCTGAATAAGGCTGTTGAGAAGAGAGCCAATATTGCCACTATAGACAGGGAGATGGACTTTAATGAAATCGCAATAGTGACCAGGGCGGCTCAGGCAAAAAGCCTAGGCCTTCAGGAAACCAAGGGTCATCTTGGCGTGGGTGCTGATGCTGACATTGCAGTCTATGACATTAATCCAGAGGAGATTGACCCCTCGAGAGATTACACTGAGATTGAGAAGGGCTTCAGAAGGGCAGCCTACACCATAAAGTCTGGCGAGATTCTTGTCAAGGATGGAGAGATAGTTAAAGTGGTAAAGGGAAGGACTCTGTATGTGGATGCCAAGGTTGGAGAAGAGCTCACCAGTGATGTTCTCAAGGATATTGAGTATAACTTCAAGCGCTTCTACTCAATTAATCTCAACAACTATCCTGTGCAGGAACTCTACCTTACCAATCCAACAAGTATAAATCTTGAAACAAAGTTAGGGTGATGGCAATGAAGGAGATAGTACTCAAGCCCCTTGAGCAACCCATTTACACTCTTGAAGCTGAAGTTATTACTCCTGACAACTTCGCTGGCAAGACCCTTGAGGAGATTTCAGAGCTGAAGGTTTACTATGGAAATCAGACAGCAGCACTCAAAGATTTCTTTGAGGTCTCTGGTGAAACTTCAGAAAATCCTGAGGAGCTCAGAATAGTTATCGATGGAGATGTCTCAAAGACAAAGAGGATAGGTCAGGAAATGAAGGCAGGTGAAATCCTTATAAAAGGCAGCGCTGGCATGTATGTGGGAGCTTTAATGAAGGGCGGTAAGATTACAGTGGAGGGCAATGTTGACTCTTTCTCTGGAATGATGATGACAGGAGGCGAGATCCACATTAAGGGCAGCGCTGGCGACTACCTGGGTTGCACCTACCGCGGCGATAGACTGGGAATGAGAGGTGGAGTTATAGTTGTTGAAGGTGATGCAGGGATTGAGACCGGGCAGTATCTCAACGGCGGAAAAATAATAGTGAAGGGAAGTACAGGAGCTTTTACTGGAGTGCACATGAAGAAGGGTTTAATAGTGGTGGAAGGTAAAGCTGGCGCAAGAGTAGGAGCTCAGATGACAGGTGGAGCTATTGTTGTTAAGGGCGGAATTGAGAGTCTTCTGCCAAGCTTTGACTTTGATGAAAAGGTTGAGAATCCTTCTGTAGATGATGAGTCCTTTGAGGGGATTTTTGATAAGTATTCTGGAGACTACGCAGAAAAGGGAGCTAAAGGCTCACTCTACGTGAAGGCTTAACCCTATTTTTTCTATATTTTTTCTTTAAATTCTGTTTTTAAGTTTTATAGCTTCATTTTTTAACAGTTAAGTATTTAGTAGCTTCTGTGAGCAGAATTAGATAATTGGAGAAGGAGGTAGAAGTAAACCCTCTACTCTTCACCAATTAACTCCATTTCCTCACCGCAGCACACAAGGGCACCACCCCCCACCTTGGTAACAACAACTTCGTTGCCACAGATATTGCACCTATATTTCTCACCTACTTTTTTAACTCCCATCAACACACCTCCTTACCATTAAGTTAGTTATAGTGATAGATAAACTTTACTCCCTGGAAGAATAATTTAAAAGAATCGGTTTTATACCTTAATTCCGCTCATAGCTTTAATTATATAGTGAAGCCGAATAGTTGTTGATTTAATAGAGCAGGTGCCCTTGACTTCATCGAAAATTTCACATTCCGGGAAGCAGTGAGTTTCCATATTGCTATCTCCTTTTGCTCTTGCTGCTGCGGCCAGAAAGGGGCATATTCCAGTCATATAACCATCACCTTTTTGTTTTACTCATTATAGGTCATCGACACTCTCCCAGAGGCTTAGCCTCTGTTTGAGTATTTCAACTTTTTTCTTAAGAGCATTATTTTCCACTTTTAATTTTGCAATTAATTTATCCTTCTCGGCAGTATATTTTGAAAGTGCTTCTTTTGCCTTTGTTTTTATTTCTCTACTATGTGCTTCATATTTAGTCTTTATTTCTCTTAATTTCTCCTCTTTTTCCCGTTCACAGTCACTTAATTCAATTTTAAGTTTTTCGATTTCATTGTTCAATTCTACAAATCTGTCTCTATACATTTCAATTGTTTCTTCAAGTGCAGAGATCTTTTTGGATTCTTCTTTTAATTTCCTCTCTTTTGATTCTACATTAGCTTCTCTTATTTTTATAGAATCTTCCTGTTCAGTAAATTCTTTTTCTAATTCTTTAAGTTTTTCAATTAATTTCTTGTTTTCTTTTTCAAGTTTTTCTTTTTTTGAGAAAATCTCTGCTTTCTCATTATCAAGTTCATCTATAGTTTTCTTAAATTTGTTTGCCATATTTCTGTATTTATTTGTGTAGATGGCAAGAAATAGAGAGATCAGCGCCAGAAGGGCTACCACTGCCAGGTGGACTTCGCCAAATTCAGCCCCTGCTATATTTACTACCATTTAATCACCTAAAGGATATCTATTTCCATGAGTCTTATTTTCTCTCTGAGCTTCTCATTTTCCTTCTTCAGAGCTTCTATTTCAGCTTTGAGCTCTGTTATTTCTTTTTCCTTCTCCTTTATAATATTCTCTATAGCTTCTTTTGTTTTCACCTTAATTTCTTCAATCCTTGCTTTAAGAGCCTTCTCCATATCCTCTTTTTCTCTCTCTACTCTGCTTACTTCAAGCTCCTTCTCCTTTTCAAGTCTCTCCTTGAGCCTCTCAAGATCCTGCTCCCTCTCCCTGTTAATTTCTTCAATTCTCTCCTCAAGAGAATTTATCTTTGTCTCGTACTGGCTGCGCCTCCTCTCTATCTCCTTCTGAGCCTCAAGAACCTTCAGGTCGTAACTCTTTTCAAGATTGAGAATCTTCTCCTCATACTCCTTCCTTATTATATCCTTCTCCCTTTCAAAGCTGAGCTTAAGCTCCTCAACTTCCTTCTCCTTCTCAAGTATTCTCTGTTCAGCCTGCTTTTCAATTCTCTCCCTTTCATCTTTAAGCTCTTCTTCCTGCTTCTTTAATCTATCCTGAAGCTCGCCCACCTTTTTTCGGAGGAATTCAATCTCTTCCTTGAGGGCGATTACCTTCTCCACCTCTTTTCTGCTTTCCTCCACTTCCTTTTTAAACTCCTCCTCTCTGCTTTTAGCCTTCTCCCTCTCCAGCTCTATTTTCTCCTCAAGTTCTCTGCTTCTCTGCTTTAGGGCTGTTTTCTCAGACTGGAGAGCCTCTATCTGTCTTAGAAGCTTTGTTTTCTCCCTGTCCTCTTTCTGCAGTATCTCCTTATCTGGATTATTTTTCTTCTTTTTAATAACTATGATTAGAAGGATGATAATAACACCAGCAATGGCACCAGCATAAATTATATTCTGAGTTAAAAGATCTTCCAGGTTGTAGGGCAGATTTAAAGCCATGGATTAAAATATTAACCTATGACTTAAATAAACCTTACGTTCCGGAGGTTGGAAAAACTTTTATAATATGCAATGAAAGATAATAAACAAATGTGGGAAGAAATCAGCCAGGAATTTAAAAACTATCCTTACCAGAAGAAGGTTGCTCTTTTTTTACTTAGCAGAGGTCTCAGGGTTAATGAGGAAGGAAAGATATGTCTAGGGGAGATTGAAATACCTCATGCGAAAATAGCTCGTGTGCTCCAGATAGACAGGAGGGTTGTGGATGCCACAGCCAAGAGGATAAGGGATAAGGAAAAGCTTTTCAGGATATTCACAAGCCTTGATGTAGTTCCTTTTCTTAAAGAGGTCGCTCCCCATATTGGGCTTAATGTTTTGATTATTACCCCTGATGACGCCTCAAAACCTGGAATAATGGGTGATGTGGCATCAAAATTAGCTGAAGAGGGAATTCCAATACGCCAGGCTATTGCTGATGACCCATATTTAACTGAGAATCCCAAGCTCACCATAATTACCGGGGTGGAGATTAAAGGCGAAATTTTGAATGAGCTGAAAAAAATAGATGGAGTGAAGGAGATAACAATATTTTAGGTAATACTTTCCCGGCCTCTCCTCAAAGCTTACTTTTTTTGAGCCAGGAGTGAGGTTGTCGGCATGGGCAATAAATTCCTCTTTAGGTGTCAATTTTAATCCTATTTGCAATTTCAATAGCAGTTTCAGAAAAAGCTTTCAGATGTTCAAAAACCTTCAAATCAAACTTTATTTTTTAAGAATTCTCTCTGCTACCATTGGATAGTTCCCTTTCAAGTCTCTCGATTTCACTCTGAAGCCTCATAACCATTTCCTGGTTGTCCACATACTCGAGAAGTTCTCCGCACCTGGGGCATTTAAACTCATAATCTGTAGCTCTGTCAAAGGGAACCTTGGTGTTGTCCTTCTGGCAAAGGAAAAAGACATTATTCTGCTCAAATTCAAGTTTTTCTTTAAGCTTTTCCAGTTTTTGTCTCTTAATGCTCTTTAATATATCATTAACTTTATCTAAATGGAGAGTCCAGGTGTAAATATACCAGCCTATTTCCTTGTCCTTTGTCCTGTTGTAGCTGGCTATTCTGTACTCATAGAGTTTGTAGAGGGCCCTTCTCACTGTATTTAGCCTCAGTCCAGTTTCTTCAGAAATCTCTTCATCAGTGGCTTTCCTTCCCATCAGAGCATAGACTACGTCTATACTCTCCTCGTCCAGAATGTCTATCAGCAGATTTTTTACTTCCGGGTCACTGAGAAGCGACTTTATATTATCCAAGCTGGTCAGCCTCCAGATTTAATTATGAATATGGGAGAATATAAATTTTTGTTAACTATAATATCTTAAAAGGTTAACCAGAATAAGCTTTATTTTTTTGGAAGGTTTATAACTACAAATAATATTGTATACAATATTTTTTTCAATTTCACTCGAAATCTCTTGCTTATTTTCCTTTAAGTACCCCATGTCAAAATATTTTGATATATGAATGGTATAAACTTTTCGGATTCTGTTCTTGAGAAGGCGCTCGAAAAGAAGGCAAGTAGAGGTGGAGTAGAGGGTAAGGCTGCAGAACTGGCTCTTGAGATTCTCAGGGGTGAGAGATGCTCTAATTGTGGTAGTAGACTCAGGGAGGTAATAGCAGGTAGCTCTGTTTTGAGACTCTGTCAGAGTTGTGGTGGGAGCAGAGATGATACCTTATAAGAAGACAGTTCTTGAGGTGGCTTCTCAGCTGGGCAGCTTCTCCTGCGGCGAGCTCTATGATACTGTGCTTTCTAGGTATCCACAGGCTTGCAAAGCTGGAGTAAGAGGAGCACTTTACAGGCTTGTAAGAGAAAGAAAAATCACAAAGATCAATGGCAACAGATATGTTGCGAAGGACAGATGTCCTGAGTGCGGAGGTGAGGTGAACAGAGAGAATGGTGAGCATGTCTGCACCTCCTGTGGGCTTGTTCTGAGAGAGCACATAGCAACAAGCTCTAAGCTTGTGTGGAGTGAGCATGCAGAGCCCAGATCGAGGTACAGATGTTTGAGAAAGAGCCCTTTCTACAGAGAAAGTCCAAGAAAAGCACGGCTTGATACTCACAACACATTAACAGAAAGGAGATTTCAGAGCCTACATGGTGTGCTTCTGAGACGGGGTATTGGTGATGTATACAGGGCGAGGGCAGAATATTTACTCTCCACACTTATTCGAAAAACAAACTTAAAAGTTATTAACGAAGAAACGCTCGAAGCCCTTGTAGACCTGGTACTACTTGAAAAATATCCGGAGAAGAGACTTTCCCTCACAGCAGACAGAAGGAGAAGACTCAAACACCTTGCAAGGCTACTCAAAATTAATGTTATCAAGCCACTGCACTATAAAGAGTTGCTGAATAACCTCCTCTCATATATTGAGCCAAAGCATGAGTTGTACGACACCAAAAGAGAGCTTTATTGCGGTGTTAACGCTGCACTTGAGTTACTTCCTGAAGCATGTGCTTGGGCACTTGTTTCCTCTCAGAAAAAACATCTCTCAGAGTACGGCATCACGATTGAAGAAGCTGTCAATAACCCTGAGAAACTTACTGATGTGCCACAGCTCAAATTTCTGAAGAAAAAAATAACCTCACACAGGCGGTTCGTCTCCAGGAGCTTCTTCACAGCCTTCTGCTATGGCATAGCAGAACTTACAACTCTTAAAACTGAAGAAGCTGTAATTCAAGCATCTAAAAGGCTTACTCCAAGAGCCGAGAGAGCTCTCATGCACTTCCTGTGTTTTGCCTCTAAAAAGCCAACTCCAACACAGTTCCACGCCCTGCGAAACCTCTCGCCCGAGCTTGCAGTTGTGAGCGAGGAGGTACTCAGAGGGAACCATGCGGGTGAGAGATTCCTCGAACTCATGGGCAATAAGGATGAGTATGCAATACCTTGTTCTGCAGTGGGCTATGAGATTCTCAGAGCCACAGGAGTAAGTCCAAGCTCGGCAGTGTGGTATGTTTTCAAAATCAGAAGAGCAATAGAGCTTGGAAAAGGTCACCTCTATGAAGCTATTGAAAAAGCTTTGAATGCAATTAGAGAACTCAGATCCTTATAACTCTTTTCAGGCTGAGCAGGAGTCTGCCCAGCATATTTTTCCTCATAAGTGGTGCACTAATCCCTATTAACTTCGCAGCTATCTCTCTGAGTTGCAGGGTAGCTGGCTCATCAGGAAAAGCAAGGGAGAATATTTTTTTCTGCCTTGTGGATTCCTCCTTTCTTGGAGAATAGTTCACACAGCCTAAGAGATTGAGTCTTAACCTTCTTGCAACTTCTTCTGCTTCTCTCTCATTCAATGCCTTGTTCACCACCACTCCAGCTATGTTTGGCTCTATACCCCAGGCCTCTCTCCAGGCTTTGCTCAGCAGAGAGAGGTAGCTTGCAGTTCCTTCGACATCTTCCCTGTTTGGAGTTGTAACCACAACGCAGGTGGTTGCTATTCTTGAGTACATTAAGTTAAGGGCGTCAAAGCCAGCTGGCGTGTCGATCACAACATTCAAATTTTGAGCCATCACATCCTTCTTGAAGTAGCTCAGCCTCTCCAGAACAGCTCTGTAGTCTCTGTCGATCTCTATCTTTGCCGCCCCCATCCTTCTCGCTGGCAATATGTAGAGGTTCTCAACCTCTGTTGCAGCTAGACAGCTCTCCACGTCAAAAACCCTGCCCTGCAGGAAGTCCTCCCAGCCAAACTCGGATTCCTCCACAGCATACATGTCTGCAGTGCAATTTGTGAAGTCGGCAGATACGAGAACAACACGCCTTGTGTCCAGCGTGGTAAGATGATAAGCTGTGTTGACAGACAGAAGGCTCTTGCCCACGCCTCCTTTTCCCGAGAGAATTGTAATTACCCTGCTCATCACCCTCATAATCCAGGCTTCTAATAAAAAAGAATCAAGGAGAAGAGAAATCTCCCCTTCCTTCAGTCAAGAGTAGAGCTCATCCAGCTTTCCCAG
>CAZCRG010000007.1:19167-30432 GCA_964501105.1 Candidatus Hydrothermarchaeota archaeon
GAAGAGAAATCTCCCCTTCCTTCAGTCAAGAGTAGAGCTCATCCAGCTTTCCCAGAGTGCAGATAGACAGAGCAGGGTTACTGCTGCTGTACACGGGGTTCCCATATACCTCTGCATCTCTTCACCACACCTGCCTTCTCCATCTGCTTTAGATGGTAATCCGCAAGTTGCCGGCTTATATTGAGTCTTCTCGCCAGTTCTGAAGTGTTTAGCTTCTCTCTGTGTAAAATAGAAAGAAGATCTCTTCTGATGCCACTCCTCCGGATTTCAACCATCTTCTCCTCTGTCACTATCATGTCATCTCTACGCCTGTTGAGCTTATAAAAGAATCACCAGAGCCTGAAGGGAACTCTCATTTTCAGTCTCTCTCCGCCAAAGTACATGGTCATACCCATTATTCCTACCACTGTCACTGCCAGGCTCATCAGAGGTATAAGATGAATGAAGAAAAGGAGGTTGATGAGCTCAGTCTCCTGTATCTGTACAAAAGTATGGACTTTCTGAACTGCAGGACATCCTTTCCTGAACCTCAGAAAGTTAACAGCGCAACTTATAAAGTCAGATGGTGAGAGACTCATTGAGTAGTGCTTCGCCTGTTGCAGAGTCATCTCGCCAGCAGGGGTCTGGATTGGTGTATGATACATGTAGTACTGGGCGGAGTAGGTGAGGGCGTAAGTTACTATAGGGAAGACAAAGCCAAAGCCTATACCCAGGGCGAGGAGTACGGCTCCTACTGATCTGGTGAATGGAAAAGCTCTGAAAAGAACACCAAGAGGTATTAAGAAAGGTATACTTACCATCTGTGAGTACCTGAGTAGCATTATAATAAGAGTGCACAAAGCATAACCTTCCGCAGCAAACCCCTGAAGCCTGCCGAGAAGATGAGATATAGAACTCAGTGGGGTAATTGACAGTTGTAACAGAAAAACTATATTTGGTGCTCTGCCGGTAGCACCAAAGCCGAGTATTGTAAATTCTCCCTTGATGTTGGAGATGGCTTTGAGCGTCTCCACTATTGCATCTGTAAAAGCTTGAAGCAAAGTGGAGGTGAGGTAAATACCCCAGATATCAGCTCTGAACTCTGCGTACATCCTGTAACACTCGTTGTAGAACCATCCCAGGTTAAGGATGTTGTAGAAGAGATCGAATCCAAAAGCAGCGATTATTCCAGCAAGTACAACAACCATGCCAAAGTCCTGCAGATAGTTCTTTGAGCTCTCCACCATGTCTCTGGTGCCGATGAGTCTCGCAAAGGCATGGTAGAGAAGCAGAAGTATGAGGACAATGGGAAAGAGAATCTGGAAACCCAGTGATGTTACAGCATGTGTATAACCCGGAGGGTGAAGGGCAGTGGTAAGGTTTGTATTGGCAGAGGTGTTGGCTACTACCTGAAAAGTGGAAGTATTGTTGCTGAGAAGCCTCGGGCTGAGGGATACTATCAATGGCAGGCTCATGCCTGTTGAGATATTCATGCCTGTTGAGATATATAAAACCTATATAAAAGAATCAGGGGTCGAAAAAATGGCACATAATAAGAGTAGCTTCTCTTTTTCCTTGAAGAATATATGTAGATGTCATGGAGAAGTGTGTGCGGAGTGGACTATATCCCACATCAGACCAACAACCTCTCTAAACTTTTCCTTGCTTACCACTACATGGTTATTCTCAACTCTCAGCTCAGTAAGTTGATTGAATGCGTGTATCAAGTAGGCAGAAGTTCCCTGAAGTAGCAATCCTGTACAGGCTATTGAAAATACATCTTCAGGAAGCACAAAGTGGTCACTTCTCTCCTTCCAGGGAAGCTCCTCTATACGTTCAACCATGAGCCTGAGGGTGTGCCTGTGCTTCTCAGGAATCGTGCCCATAGTGAGATACCTGCCTTCAAGCATACCTCTGAGAAACTCTATATCTCTGAGGAGCTCACCCCTGAAGGTGAAGACTTCATGAGAAATACTGAATCTATCCTTACCGCATCGCACAAGAAGCTTTGTCCATTCAGGTGGTTGCCCCTCAATTTTGCCTGCAATCTCCTGTCTCTCGTGCTCGAGGGCTAGCTTGTACTTTTCTCTGTCGACTCTCATCACTATGCCACGCTGGATCAATCTGTGTATCTCCTTGCTCACTATATGAGATGGTATATCTGTAGATCTGCAGATTTCATCTAGAGTAGCCCCTCCCCTGCATGTGCTTATGGTTTTGAGGATTTTTATTACTACAGACATTAGAACCACCAGAAGCTCAGTGTTTTGAGGAGTAGCTACTCCTCAGGAATTAATAGAAATAGGCACCAGTACTGTGAGACGCCAGGAATCTGCAATCAGCAGGTGTAGAGGTATTCTGCTCTCTTCTTCAATCTCTCCACATCGATGAGAAATTCTCTGGCTACTATTTCTTCGGCAAGCCTTCTACCCTTCAATCTCACTGCCGGCAGGAATATGTCGCCACGCCTGACGAGGAATCCAAGCCTCTGCAAGCTCCGAAGCAGTCTTGAGGCCTTCTTCTCCGAGCCTGTAATCTCAGAACTCTGCTGTATCGTTATGCCGCCCTGCTCAAGTGCAAGCTCATACAACGCTGTCATCTTCCTTATCTCCCTGAGACAGGGGGTTATCCTGCTGAGTAAGCTGAACAGCGCAGATACCCTTGCCTCAAGCAGTGAGATTCTGCTCTCCACATTTACCAGCCACTCCTCAAGAGTCAACTCATCTGCCAGAAACTTTACCTCCTGAAGCTCTGCAGCCAGGCTCTCAGGCTGGAGAGTGCACCTCTGCTACTTCTCAGCCTGCTCTCCCCTTTGATATCTGGTTGCATGCCTGTGGTCATAGCGTAGATTCTTGAAGCTATGCATCTCAGTTGCCTTGCCGCCTCTGACCTGGGTGCATAGCTGGAGACAGGCAATCTCGCCTCAGTGGCATCTGCAACATCTCTTGAGCCGGGCACCGCTCCTACTACCTCAAGCTCAAGCTCTATGCCCTGCTTTCTCATACTCTCCTCCAGTTCCTTCCTTGTCACTTCCACCTCCTTTGAATTCAGAACCTTGTTTACTATTAAGTGCCTTATAGCATGCTCCTGCTCAAGAGCTTTGTTTATCTTGAGCAACTGGGCAGTGCCATGCTTATCTATACCTTCTGGCACTGTCAAAAGTATTGTCCTAAAGAGCTTCGCATAGAAATAGTGGTGCTCAAGTATTGAGCCGGGAGTATCTATCACAACAAAGCCTATGCTCTGGCTCTGCTGAACCTCCTGCCTGAAGAGCAGGAGCTTTCTGAGAATGCTCCTGAAGTCGCCCTCCTGAGCGAATGGGTCTTCAACGCTGGGTATTATGTAGAGGTTGTTATATCTGCTCTTTAGCAGTATTTCTTCAAGGGTCATGTCCCTGGTTCTAAGATAGTCCAGCCAGCCAGCTTTACCTTCTGGAACTTCAGCGAGGTACTCTGTTCCCCTCCCGGGATCGGTGGATATCAGAATCACAGAGCCGCTCTGAAGCTGTGCTATCTCGTGGGCTATGTTGAAGCTGATGGTACTCTTGCCTACACCACCTTTTCCAGATGCTATCACCACAACCTTGCTCAGAGGATCACCCCTACAATCCTGAAGAGTTTAAGGATTATAAGAAATAGCAATCCTGAAGATGCCGCCGCCAGAGCAAACTCTCTCAGCTTCTGCTCTGAAAGATACTCCCCTGCAAGCGCTGAGATAGTGCCCAACAGGAGAACAAGCCCGAAGAGTAGCGGATGCAG
The DNA here is from genome assembly GCA_964501105.1 of Candidatus Hydrothermarchaeota archaeon. GTDB lineage: Archaea > Hydrothermarchaeota > Hydrothermarchaeia > Hydrothermarchaeales > BMS3B > BMS3B. Next base: position 22,905 of record CAZCRG010000007.1, read on the forward strand.
TAGAGTGTCAAAAGTTAGAGCCTTTTCGAAGGCAGATGATACTTCTTCCTCGGAAGCGTTAACTTCTGTAGAGAGCTCTATGGCATCCATAAATGTGCCTGTAACAGTTCTGAAGCTCTGAACCATTATTGTAGACTCCTTCGCTGCAAGTATAGAGAGAGGGAGAGCCGCACCCATGCCGGAGAAGCTCAGCCCGGCAAGGGGCACAGTATATACCAATTGCTCTCCGTCAACTCCCTTCCAGAGCACAGGCTCAGGCTGAAGCAGAGCTGTAGCCACAAGTACAAGAATTGCTATAACAGGTGTAAATACAGGTGAAACTCTTTCCATACAGGGCATATAGCTTAGAGGTATATTTAAAAGAATCAAGGTAAGGTAAAGAAAAAGAGATGTTACTCCCTTCTTTTTCAGCCTCAGCATAGAGCCTGCAGTGCTCGGGAGTGCACCTCTACAGTTTTTTTTGTAACCACTCCATGTACCTGCCCTCGGGAAAGCAGCCTGTGTGGTGCCCGCTCTGCCTCTGCCAACTGCAGGGCTTGCATCTCACCTCCCTGTGCTACCTGAAGCAAGCTCACAACGTCTGATGTTCCTGAGTATCTTTTCCATATTCGTCCACTCCTACAATGTTATAAAAAACAGCACCTTAGATATTACTTCCCTCTTGCACCACCTTTTCACATCACAAATTTTGAGATTTAAAGGATTTATTTACAGTTTCGTAGAATTTATAGCCTGTTTAAACAGGCGGAAGTAACGTTAGATTCCATTTCTACATAAAGAAGGAGAAGCTACTATTTTTTTATCTTACCAGAGTGACAAGCAGAGCAAAGCCAGCAATCATTATGCCAAGCACAGTAAAGCCCACCTGCACTGTTCTGCTCAGGTCTGCAATTCTCGTGTCTATGTAACTTCTGAGCCTCTCCTCAGTTTCTCTGATTTCTGCCCTCAGCTCTTTAATATCTTCTTTTGTTGCGAGCTCACCTGCAACAGTTTTTACGAGCACTCCTCTGAACTTTGGATTCAGTGCTATCTCAGAGGCTATGAACTCAGAGAGGTCATGCATAGCTTTTTTATCTTTTTTTAGAAGCTCAACAAGCTCAGAAGCCATACATCCTTAGCTAAAAAGCTCACATCGGGAAGGAAATAAAAAAAAGAGTAGCTTCTCTCTTGGCAGGCTCAGTCTGTAGTGGACCCGATGGGATTCGAACCCACAGCCTCCTCCTTGCAAGGGAGGCGTCTTCCAGGCTGGAGCTACGGGCCCTTCTCACTCCGTCAGTATTTTCTGGATTCTGTTAAGCTTTTCGGCAAGTGATTTGTTCAGTTTACTTATGTTCAGAACGAGATGAATCACTGGCTTCTCTGCGTCTCTGAATAAGCTCACAGATATTTTCACAGAAGGTTCATCGGGTGTCTCTATGCTGAGCAGAACGTCATCCCAGCCTTCCTGTCTGAGCTCGCTGAACTTTTCCATCGCCTGGAGAAGATTGCTGAACTCTTCATGGTACCACTCTTCATCATCATCCTGGCAGAGCATGCTGTCGCTTATGTGTTTTTCCCCTCTCACTGTTATTTTCAGGCTATCTCTCTCAAACCTGAACTCTCTGTATCTGGTTCCTTTAAGTTCATACTCGTTGGTGGGTATCTCACCTTCAGGCATCACAGCCACCTCTCCCAAAATACTAAGAAGAGAGTATTTAAAGGAATCAGAGCTCTTCCAAGGAGAAACAACTTCTAAAAAGATTCCAGAGTATTATAAATAAAATACTCCGTCAGAGGAATATATTGAGGTACTCTTTTCCTAGCGATTTTATAGTACTCGGGGTCTACTTCTATGCCAACGAAGTGTCTGCCGTGTCTCACAGCTGCAACGCCGGTACTTCCAGAACCTGCGAAAGGGTCAAGAATAACATCCCCGTGGAAGCTCCACCACTTTATTATCTCACGGAGCACTTTCTGCGGCTTCTCCGTGGGGTGGTGTCTCTTTCTTGGAGAGCTGGCGATTATGTATCCTGGATGCATCCCTGCTTTGTAGTTGTAGTGGTGCCTGCCCCTGTATGCCACTATGAAGTGCTCCAGACCGGAGCACCACTTCACCTTCCTCGCCTGTGGAGCAGGGTTCGGCTTCACCCATGCAGAGAGAATGTGCTTGAATCCAGACTCATCAAGAATCCGGTAATACTCAGGAATCTGCCTGTCAGCACAGAAGATGACGAGCACAGCATCTTCTTTAAGAAGGTCTATGGCGAGAGGCAGCCACTCCTCTGGCTCTATGGTGTGGTCAAAGTCAAACTTCGGAGCTATGGGCATGGCTCTGCCGTACTTCCCGCCGTTTCTCGTGATCACCGTCGCATCTCTGGAGATGTTGTAGGGTGGGTCCGTGAGTATCATGTCGCAGCGGAAGCCCTCTTCAGCGAGCTTTTTCATCACCCTGCGGCAGTCACCAAGAATTAACTTCCTCATCTCCTCCCTCGCTCCAGGTCCAGTAACTCTGCCTTCTCCCTCTCTATTGCCTGCTGAACTTCAAGCTTCGCTTTTTTGACTTCTTTAATGGCCTCGGCGTAGGCTCTGGTTAGCTTCTGCAGAGCTTCATCGCCGAAGAACAGGAGTACCACAAGAGCAATGACAATCGCCTCACCAGATCCTATCACGTAGACCACCAGAGTGAATATAGAAAGTGTGAGGTGCAGAGGTTTATGGAGTCTTGAGGGGTATGGGGGTACTCTAATGCTTTTTCTTAGTATCCCAGGAGGGGGAAACAGGGGAGTCCTCTGCACCTCGGCAGAGCTGAGGAGAAAAGAGTATTTAAAAGAATCAGAGTGGTTGTAGCAAAGGCGTGATAGAGAGAAGCTATAAAGAAATTGATCTTATCTGCTCAGCACCACAGGCAGTTTGTTTTCTTTTCTCGTAGAAAAATTTAAAGCAAAATAAACGCTGCGCATTGTTGATCTGCTTTTGTCTGAGTAGGAGAGTAAAAATTCTTTCAGGGTTTTGCCAGAGTTGCGGAATTTTTTCGCTATCAACAGATAGGACTTTACAGTACAGAAGGAGTATTTTCTGAGCTTTATCTCTTCAAGAAGTCTGCCAATAAGCTCGTATTTTTCCGATTAAGAAATGTTATCAGGTCTTTTCAAGGATGAGTAATACCACGGCGAAAGATTTAAGTATTTGCTGATATAAATCAGGAGCTGTCCAAATAAGGCTGGGGGTAACCTATATATTGGCGGCATTGTAGATTTTGTTGAACATGAGTATAGACATTTTTGAGTGCATATTAAGCCTGGAGATTTTTCGGAGGAATAAAGTTCCTGTGGAGTTGAAGCTTTTAGCAATAGTGAACTACATATTTATGAGCAGTTATCGCAGAACTGCCAATACTTTATCTAATTTAAAAAAATCAGCAAGAGTTCAGTTCACTACTGGATATCGAAGTTCAGAGAGAACCTGAAGATTGACATAGAGGTAAAAGAACGGAAGACCATTGTTCTGGATGAGATTGTGATAAAGGTCAACGGCAGGCAGTTCCACCTCTATGCTGCCTTGGATGTGGAAAACAACGAAATAGTGTGGATGCGAGTGTATTCTCACAGAAATTATCTGACTACGCTGCACTTCGTCAAAACCGTGCTGGAATTCTGCAGAGAGTCTTCTTTTTCCCTTTCCTCATACTTCATTATTTCAACTAATGTGTCTACAAATTCTTTTATTTGTTTTTGAGAAATTTCATTTTCTGTTAGGCAACTCTCTATCTCTCTTCTTATTTTAGAATCTTTTCCAAGAAGTCACTCCCTCCTACCAGAGTCTAACCACTGTTTTTCTTTAATTATCTTTCCTTCATCCTCTATAGTTAGAATTATCTCTCTGGGGAGTTCCATGCGTATTGCATCACTATAAAGCTCAGCATTGTTATTTATACTCTCTATTATTCGCTTTGCTATGTAGAGTGTGCCCAAGCTGTGATCAAACCGTGTATGCTTCGCACCGGGATATATTAGATATGAAGGATCTAACTGAGGAAGATACTTCAATCTTTGAAACTCAGGAGTGTCTATAATCCTCGTCTCCAATTGCCCAGACAAAAGCTCGGTTTATGCTCACAGGTCCATTTCTTCATTTTTAGCTTCTCTGATATCATTTTCTCGCATTTCCTCACCTAAAACACTTTTCTCACATATATTTTGCTGTGTTTATATAGACTCAGCCCATCACTTCCGTTAACCTGCTCCACCACCATACTCCATGATCCATGCATGGAGTATCTACACTTCTCTGCCGAGACATCGTAGCCAGCGTAGTATAACTCTCTCAGCATAAGATAGCAGGATGTGAACTGCTCCACTGCTCTTGCCTCATCCTGCTTCACCAGAGATTTCCCGCCTGCCTGTAAGAGCAGAGCGAGAGCTATCATAAACACTACTCCAGCGAAAATAACCATCTCTGTGGTACTACTTCGCAGATACTTCTTTTGCAAGAGTGCCATTTTCATAATATACCCTCACAGTCATACCAGGTGGTAGAGAATCTGCCGATACTAAACTCAGGTTCACCACGCCAGTGGTGTTCTCGCTCCACTTCTGTAGGCTCAGGGCGACGCTCTCTCTGAGCTGCTGCATCTTCTGAGCCTGTTTCCAGGCTGTAACATAATCTGCCGTGGCGAAGAGTATCACTACTGCAAAGCCAAGGATTCCAAGCACTATAAAAAGATTCCTGAATCCTTCAAGAGGCATATCCTCAAGCATCACTATAGCCTCCTGAGTATAACTGTGTATGTACCGTAGCTAAGCACAGGTTGCAGGCCCTCTATAGCAGGCTCCACTGTGAGATTCGCTGACTCCACAACCATAAGTTGCATGTCAACGATCCCTTTTTTCTGCAGGTAATTTGAAAGCATTATGTTGGTCAGGTTAATATAAGCCGGGCCATAATCAGTGTAACTAATTTCTCCACTGGTTATGGCTATCTGTACTCTTTCGTCCGCTTGCTGCAGAATCTTCAGGATATCCTCCTGTGAGATTCCTCTGTAGCTACTCGCCGGGGAGGCCTCGCTTCCTGCCCTTGACAGGTGAGAGCTCGTCCTCAGGAAGGCTGCTGCAACAATTATGCCAGTCAGAAAAATTAGTACGAGTATAAATGGAATAGCGATTGCCCTACAGTTTCTCGAGGTCTTCATATCCCAATCTCCTTCTATCTTTTTGAATCCAGGAATCTGAAGCTTTGCCCAGGACAAACTTCTCTCTCCCAGCATGCTCACCGCTTGCTACATCTGCCCTGTCGAGCACAATGGCAATGACGTTTCTGGGTAACATTCCAGAACTGAGCCTGGTAAACATCTCCACTACCTGCCTGGCAAATTCTTCACCACTCATGTTACTGTGCTTTTGTAATAATCTTACAATATTTTCTGCCTTAATTCCTCCTCTTTGTTCTCCTTTTTCCTGAAGCAACCTGTGCAAAGCCTGCTCAGCCTCTTCGCCAAAAGTAAGTTTCACGCTGGAGAGTAGCTCCTCTCTAGTCACTCTTACAATAGGCATGACTCACACCGAAATGTTGTTGACTATCTCTCTGGTCTTTGCGCCAGCAGTATCTATACTCTGCCCTGCTTCATCTCCCGCTCTTACATACAGTAAAATTAGCACAGCTGCTGCTATCATTGCCGCTATCCCGAATGCAATCGCCTCTATTGTATACCCTCTTGTATCAAATAACATTTCAGCCAGTAGCTTCTTCAATATCATCACCTCTCATGATATGTCTGACAGCCTCATATCCACGTGCTAGCTCATCCACAAGCACACCAACATTTCCCTGCTCCTCAGCCTGCGAGATCACCTCCTGCAGTCTTTTTCTCAGTGCTTCCAATTGTATTGTAAGCTCTTCTATCCTCTTTTCCTTCTCCTGTACCACCCGCTGGAGACTCTGCACTTCTCTTTCAAGAATCTGATTGCTTTCAAAGAGCACCTGAATCTTCTTCTCATCCTTAGCCTTCGCTGTACCTGCAGGCATGGCCACAAGCACTATACCCACTGCGAAGGCAAGCGTGGAGAGCACAGCACTCCGGGAGTAGGCGTAGCCAGCGGCAGCACAAAGAAGAGCACCGAGGGCTTTCAATACCTATCTCACCTCCTCAGCAAGGCTCATGAGAAGTGCTGTTGCAGCGAAGGCTGCTCCAAGCCCATACACAATTGAATCTGTGTAGAAAGCTGTAAATGTGCCTGCAATACCCCCTATGGCAGAAACAGTATAGAACCGCATCTCATCTTTGAGCAAGAAGTTCAGTGTGTGGGCATACCCGATGCTTATTACAATTACCATAGCAAGTGTTACCACATCCATCAGAGGCTTTGCCACCAGAGAGTATTTAAAGGAATCAGAAGGGTAGAATTGCTGGCAACTTAAAGATAAGAGAAATTACTTTAAAAGCTCCCGGGATGCTGTGCTCAGAGCTTGCCTGCAGGTTTGAGATTCTCAGCAATTTGCAGGCTTAACAGTAATCTGTGTGAAAAAACGCAGATTCAGAATTTATCATTTTCGGTTAATATGGATTTATATATTGTGGATATATTTATCTATATTATTGTTGCTTATACGATAAAATGTTCCGGTCGGGGGTATAAGTGATAAAAACAAAATACATTTACAAAAGGTTGGTAATCATAGTGGTTTCATTGATATTAATGACTAATGTGATTGAAGCAGCTTTTCAAGAAGAAATCATTAGAGGAGAAGTTAGGAATATTTCAGGTAACGACCTTTACGTAGATGGTGCAAAAATAAGTTTACCATCCAAAATAATAAAAAATGTGAGGAAAGGAGATGATATAGTATTTGGCACACCAGAACCGATTCTTTTAGTATATGTGGGTGACAAACTCAGATATGGGTATGGCAATATCTTTCATTTTTCAAATAAAGTTGATTTGGCGAATGGGGCAACCCTTGAAATTTTGAGGACAAAGAAAATGCTGAGAATTAAATCTGGTCTTCAGCCGATGGTAGATGTAGAAACGTCTTTTAGGGTATCCAAAGAAGGAGAGACTAAAGAATTTTCATTGAAGCCGGGAGAATATACCACGGTTTTGGGGATAGTTATTGGAGTCCATAGGGCAGAAGAACCGGGTGGACCAATAGAAGGTCCTCAGCACTGGTATGTCTATGAAGTATCTACTCCAGATTCAGGATTATCTAACATGACAAACTTAAGAGGGGTCGACATCTCCAGAAAGGATGAATACATTCTACCCGTTGTCAGCATTGTGTTAATAATTTTGATTTTAGTATTTATTAAAAGGAGGGTACACAAATGAAAGGAGCCTTTTTTACAATGTTTTTTAACAATTTCTGAGTACTCAGTTTTTAAACACGGTTATTTAACTTTTCAAGGAATGTTAAACAAATTCCGTATAGAGAGAGTAGAGTTTACACTGTAACTTGATCATCACTATTTTTTCATATTTCGAGTGAACCACTTTAAGGTCTTACAGTGTAAAGTTATACTTTACGCTGTAAATTTATCTGTTTTACAGAATAATAG